>NZ_JANSIC010000012.1:1309-13267 GCF_047461955.1 Synechococcus sp. R55.7 | reverse complement strand
GCAGGGTGGCATCCAGATCGAAAAGACCACCTTTTTCAGCCGCTTCAACAGCCAATAGAGTTTGGAAGAGCATGGGTGTTATGACCCCAACAGAAACTTAGGTCTACCGTCAGGCCGGGTTGGGGGGCGGATATGGCTCACCTCGGCCATCGCTGCGGCCCGCCCCCGTAGGACACTAGGCGAAGGGGTTGGCAAACAAGAGCACCAAAGCCACCACCAAGCCGTAGATGGTCAGAGCTTCCATGAAGGCCAGGCTAACCAGCAGGTTGCCGCGGATCTTGTCTTCCGCCTCAGGTTGGCGGGCCACCCCTTCCATCGCAGCAGCAGCGGCGTTCCCCTGTCCGATCCCAGGACCCAGGGATCCCAGACCAATGGCCAGAGCAGCAGCCAGAACAGAAGCAGCAGAGGTTAACGGATCCATAGTGAGATGCTCCTTGGTGATTGACACAACAACAACGTCTCTTGAGCTTCAGAGGTGATCGGGTCTGATACACTACAGCCTCAAATCACTCCCTTGTCGGCGGCTTTCAGAACCAATCTGTCAGCCCCAACAAACCTTACCAAAAGAAGGGATCCCTTGCGCTGACCCCCTTGAGATGATTTTCCCGAAAAGGGCCAAGGTGGATCGACCGACCAGCGGGATCAATCGTGGTGATCCCCTCCTCCATGACCTTCCAGCGCCTCTCCAATGTAAGCTGCCGAGAGGGTTGAGAAGATCAAAGCCTGAATCGCCCCCGTAAACAGGAACAGAACCATCACCGGCACGGGGATAAACAAGGGCACCAGCAACACCAACACCGCAATCACCAGCTCTTCTGCCAGGATGTTGCCGAATAGACGGAAACTCAGGGAAAGGGGCTTGGTGAAATCTTCTAAAACGTTGATGGGCAGCAGAATCGGGGTAGGCTCGATGTACTTTTTGAAGTAAGACAGCCCCCGCTTGCTGATGCCGGCCACGAAATACATGATGCTGGTGAGCAGCGCCAACCCGGCAGTGGTGTTGATGTCGTTGGTGGGGGAGGCCAACTCCCCTTCCGGCAGGGGAATTAACTTCCAGGGGAAGAGGTTGCCCATCCAGTTGGAGACGAAGATGAACAGGAACAAGGTGCCGACATAGGGTACCCAGGGCCGGAAGTTTTTCTCGCCAATCTGGGCACGGGCAATGCTCTGCACAAATTCCAGGGCATACTCGACAAAGTTTTGCAGACCAGCCGGCTCCCGCTGCAGTTGACGGGTGCCCAAGATAACCACCGTCAAGATCAGGGCAATGGCGATCCAGCTGGCGATCAAAACCTGCCCGTGAACCGTGAATTTGCCCAGGTGCCAGTAAAGGTGATGGCCGACCTCGAGTTCTGCCAAAAGAGGAGGAGAGGAGAAGGACAGGTTCATGGGCATCACACAGAAGAAGATGAACGGGTCAAGGTCTGGACAAGATGAATGAGCAGGGTGACCTTGTAGGTCATGAACCCCAGGAAAATGGGCAATATCTGTAAAGACTTCACCTGAGTGGCTAAAACGATCAGCCCGACAAACAGAGCCAAACGCGTCACCCCCAAACGGTTGCGGCTTTTGCCCAGCTCCGCTACGCCGCGGCCCAGCATGCGCAGATAAACCACGCCAACAACCGCCCCCAGCAAGTAGTTGGCAGCTACCCCCAGAGAGTAAACCAGGGCCACTCCCACGGCAATGGCCAGACTTACCCCCAAGGTAACCAGCACCAGCCACAGCTGCAGCGCTTCATAGCTCCCGCTGCCAGCAACTGCTGCCCCCCTAGCTCCACCCTTCACCTTCCTCGCCAAATCGGGCTTCCCCAGGGCAAGGGGTGGCTCTGACGCAACTGGATCCCCTGTCTCTTCCTCCCGCTTCGGAGAAGGAGGTGCATTCTCCAAGGGAGGCAGTGGTCTGGGCTTCCACTGGGTCGCCTTCCAACGGGTAGAACTGTGAGAGAGGAGTCTGGAAGAACGGGCCATGGTTTCGAGGTCATGCCTCTCAAGGTTTGACCTTAACCCAAGATAACACGATTAAGTAACAATACTTAATGAGATTAAGTTGGGCCAAGGTCTGAAGGAGACTCCGCTGGTCGCTCAGACAGGCAGCTGGCCTTCCGAACGACAGGGATACTCCTCTGAGGAGCTAGCTAAGAATCTACCACTTTCGGGGATCGGTAGCGGCAAAATGGAAAACTTTCTGAAAGCTGTCTGGTGTAAAGTTTTGCTGGGGATGGTCAGCAGGCGTTAACATTCCGTAACTCTCTGTGTCCCGTCCTGGATCCCCCAGGTTTCATATACTAAGGGGCAGGAGTGGCAGAGGGTGAGGATGACTCCCCAGAGTTGGCTGGTGGATGCAATCTGGCTGGACTACCGCTTGGCAGTGGCGCTGACGGTGGTGATGCCATTGCTGCTGCTGATTTGGGCTTTTGCGGTGGGGTTGCGGCCCTTGATTCAGCTATTGATCGTTTATTGGCGGGTATCGAGCCTCTTGGCGGTGACGGTGTACCTGATGATTGGGGGCCTGCCCGTCAGCTTTCTCAGTGGAGCAATGGCGCGGCTGTTGATCTTGGTTTGTCTTTGGTTTTGGCGGGACTGGAGTGCTGCTCTCGAGCAGTCGAGAACCTGGGCGGCGCGAGCCTTTTTGCTCTGGCGGTGGGGCCTGACTGGTTATATGGGGGCCGGGATCCTCTTTTCGGGGGCCTTTGTGCCCTGTGCTTTCCGCACTTCTCTGCCAGAGGAGTGCCGGGCTTGGTTTGGGCCACCGCTGGGGTTTCGGGAGATCTTCCATCCCAATGTATCGCCGGAGCTGCTGGGGAGCGTGGGGGCCTGGGGGCTGGTGGCCTACCTGCTCTACAGCCTCTACTTTGTCTGGCGGCTGCGACCCGGAACTGATAAGGGGGAACTGGAAGCATGAGGGCCCTGCCTTGGCCCTTGGCCTTGGAGCGCTATAGCCAAAACCACCCGCAAGAGGTGCTGCGGGTGGAGGTGGAAAGCGAGGGAGAGTCTGATCTGGTGCTGATCTACCGCGGCTACAGCAGCTCCTTGCGCCGACCCACTCCCCCCGATCCCGAAGCGGCGGTGATCCCTCCCCAGGCCCGCTTTTTGCAGTTGGAGCGCTTGGCTGCCCCCTATCACCCCGATCGCTCACGGGTTCTGGCTGTCTATCGCAACTGGGGAGAGCTAACAGCATGGCTGGCCCAAGAAGGGATCCCAGTGACGGAGTAAGGGATCCCTGGCACCTACCGCCCCACAGGACTGGGTTGCCGCTGGAGGATGGTGTATTCTGCCGGCTGCAAAAGCGAACGTCCTGTCATTTCGGGGGGCTGAGGCAGGCCCAAGATCTCCAGCAGGGTGGGGGCCACATCAGCCAAAGTGCCGTTGGAGCGCAACTTGACATCGCCGCCACAGCCGGGGATTTTGCGCCTTTCCCCCTCCACCAAAATGCAGGGAACGGGGTTGGTGGTGTGGGCCGTCCAGGGGTTGCCGTTCTCATCCCACATCAGCTCTGCATTGCCATGATCCGCCAGGATCAAAGTAGTGCCTCCCGCATCCACCACTGCCGCCAGCAGCCGGCCCAAACAGCGATCCACCGTTTCCAGGGCGCAGATGGTGGCTTCGTAGTTGCCAGTGTGACCTACCATGTCGGGGTTGGCATAGTTGAGCACCACCAGGCTGTATTCGCGGCGGGCGATGGCCTCTATCGCCTTGTCGGTCACTTCCACTGCCGACATCTCCGGCGCCTGGTCGTAGGTGGTCACCAGCGGGCTTTGCACCAGGATGCGATCCTCACCGGGGAAGGGCTGCTCGATGCCGCCGTTGAAGAAGTAGGTGACATGGGCGTATTTTTCCGTCTCGGCAATGCGCAATTGCTTGAGGCCGGCCTCGCTCACCACTTGGCCCAGCAGGTGATCCAGGTTCTGGGGCTTGAACAGCACCTGCACCGGCAGCTCCGCCTCGTACTGAGTCATGGTGATGAAGGTGAGATCCGGCAGCAAGGGGCGCTGAAAGCCTGAGAAATCTGGGCAGACAAAGGCTTGGGTAAGTTGGCGGGCGCGATCTGGGCGGAAGTTGAAGAAAAGCACCGCATCTCCCGGCTGCACAGCCCCCGGAGCCAGGCGGGTGGGCGGGATGAACTCATCTGTGAGATCCTGGGCATAGAAAGCTTCCATCACCTCCGCGGCGCTTTGTCCACGGCCAGGGCCGTCTTGGGTCATGATCTCGTAGGCCTTTTGGGTGCGCTCCCAACGGCGATCCCGATCCATGGCGTAGTAGCGTCCGCTCAGGGTGGCGATGACGCCATTGCCCAGCCATTGCAGCTCTTTTTCCAGGGCGGCCAGAACCCTGGCACCATCGCGGGGCAAGGTGTCGCGGCCATCGGTGATGGCGTGGACATAGGCCGGAATCTCAGCCTGGGCCGCCAGCTTGAGCAACCCATAGAGATGGTCGATGTGGGAGTGAACCCCCCCCTCGGAGCAAAGGCCAACGAAGTGAAAACGGCCCCCTCGCTCTCTGAGCTGGCGACAAACTTGCATCAACAAGGGATCCTGGAAGAGGGATCCTGTCTCTATCGCGTCGCTGATGCGCACCAATTCCTGCGGCACCACCCGCCCTGCCCCCAAGGTCAGGTGCCCGACTTCAGAGTTGCCCATCTGTCCTGCCGGCAGGCCCACGGCCCGACCCGAAGCTTGCAGCAGGGTGTGGGGATAGGCAGCCCAAAGGCTATCCAGGACAGGGGTTTCCGCAGCCAGCACCGCGTTGCCATCGAGAGCATCCCGATAACCCCAGCCATCCAGGATCACCAAAACCACAGGTGCTACCGATTGCGAATCCATGAAATGGCCTCTCGTTTTATTTAAGACATAATACCAGCCCAGGCAACACGATACCGGATCTTACATTTGCGCTCAAGATTTCAGTATTATCAATCTTCTTTTGAGAGGATAAGGAAGTGCCTGCACAGGCAGGATGGAGTCTTTAGAGCCAACTCCTATGGACAACTGTGCTGCGGTCAAGAGTATTTCTGCGGATGAAATTGCAGATGGGATCCTCAGGGGCTGGGCTGCAACCGTTTGCGCAGAGACTCCGAGCGCCGCTTAGCAATGGCATTTCGGGGATCCAACTTCAGGGCAGTTTCGTAAGCTTCCAGGCTTGGGCCATAGAGATTTTTCTTCTCATAGGCATGGGCCAGATTGTTCCAAGCAGTTACATAACCGGGATCCGCAGCCACGGCATCCTTGTAGTAACGGATGGCCAAGTCGTACTGCCCCTGGCTGAAGTAGGCAAAACCGAGGGCGTTGCAGACGGGGGGAATGTTCTCCCCGGCCACTTCTAGGGCTTTTTTAAGCTGGGCAACCGCCTGGTCGTAGAGGCCTTTTTGCAAATAGACGCTGCCCAACTCGTAGTGCTCCTGCGGGGATCCCTTGCCTTTGCTCAGGCGGGGCTGCAGCTCACGGATGACCTTTTCCTGGGCCCGTACCCGCAGCACCTCCCGCAGGACAAAGAAGCCCGCCACGCCGAGGATACTGGCCAGAGCCACCAAATACAGGAGGGGAACGTTAACGCCCATTTTGCTTGATCCACTTGCCTGTGACTGGCCTCGCTGGCGTCACGCCTGCAGGTGAGCCTCGATAAACCAAAGATCTTTGTCAATCTGGCGCGAGATCTCGGTGAACAGGTCTGCTGTGTCGGCATCCCCCAGTTCGGTGGTGCGGTCAATGTTGCGGCGGACGGAAGCTGCATATTGAGCGTAACGGGCTGCCAAAGCCTGCAGGTGATCCCGACCCTCTTCAGCGGCCAGATCGTACTCCGGCAAGGTGGAGGTTTGGGCAACGATGCGAGCCGTGCCGCGGGCGATGCCCCCCAGCGCCGTAACCCGTTCCGCCAGCATGTCCACGTAGTTTTCCAGGGTGCTGGCAAAAGTGTCGAACATCTCGTGCAAGGCGATGAAGTGCATGCCTTTAACGTTCCAGTGGGCCTGTTTCACCTGCGTCTTCAGATCCAACGTGTCTGCCAAGGACTGGTTGAGCAGCTCCACCAGTTGCGCGCGAGCCTCTGCTGGCAAATCGATCTGGGTGGGGTAGAGACGGGTTTTCTCGGCGGTAACCATGCCTAATCTCCTAATTGTGTTTCCATTATCGGGGATCCGCTTCGGCTTCCCAACTGAGCCCATGGTAACACAAACTCAAAATGAGTATGAGTTAGGAGAGCTACTTACCGATGCAGAAGCGGCTGAAGATCTGATCCAGCACTGATTCTGAGATCTCCTCGCCAGTGATCTGGCCAAGGGCATGCAGGGCGCCCCGTAGGTCGATGCTCCAAAAGTCCAGGGGGAGCTGAGCTTGGATGGCCTGCCCCACCTGTTCCAGGCTGGCTTGGGCTTGTTGGAGGGCAGCGGCCTGCCGCTGGTTCAGGCTTATCTCCAGATTGGGCTGGGGACGTCCCTGGGTGACCAACTGCTCCAGGGCTCTTTCCAGCTCCGGGATCCCTTTCCCTTGGGCGGCAACGGCGGGGACGCGGTGGGCAATCTCGGGGGGGAGAGGGATCCCCTCTGGCGGGGCGAGGTCGGTTTTGTTGATCACCAGGATGAGGGGGCGATGGCGGATCGACTCGTAGATGGCGGCGTCGGCAGCCGTCCAGCCCGCTTGGGCGTCGATGACCAGCACCAGCACATCGGCAGCCTGGGCTAGGCGTTGGGAGCGCTCCACCCCCAGCCGTTCCACCGGATCTTCGGTGGCGCGGATGCCGGCAGTGTCCAGCAGTTGAACGGGGATCCCTTTCACCACCAGGTGGGATTCCACCACGTCGCGGGTGGTGCCGGGCAGATCGGTGACGATGGCCCGATCCTGTCCTGACCAAGCATTGAGCAGGCTGGACTTGCCCACATTGGGCCTCCCGACAATGGCCACCTTCACCCCGGTGCGCAGCAGTTGTCCCCGTTCTGCCGTGGCCAGCAGGGCTTGCATCTGGGCTTGAATAGCTTGGAGCCGGGCCTGCCAAGCGGCAACGTCCAAGGGGGGCAGATCCTCTTCAAAGTCGAGGCGAGCCTCAATTTCTGCCAACAAACCCAGCAGCTCCTGGCGCAGGGCGCGAATGGATCCCCCTAACTTACCCTGCAAGCCTGCTAGGGCCATCCGGGCCGCCTGAGGGGAGCGGGCCGCCACCAGATCGGCCACACTCTCGGCCTGGGTGAGGTCAATGCGGCCATTCAGAAAAGCGCGCAGGCTAAACTCCCCCGGCTGAGCCAGCCGCGCCCCCTGCCGCAGGCATTGTTGCAACGTGGCCTGAACCACCATGATGCCACCGTGGCAATGCAGCTCTGCCACATCTTCGCGGGTGTAAGAACGGGGGGCCTGCATCCAAACGGCCAGCGCTTCGTCTAGGATTTGGCCTTTCTCGTCGCGGATCCAGCCGTAGAGGAGCCGATGGCTCTCCCAGACTGCGCTGCGGCGGGCAGGGGTAAAGATGGCTTGGACAATGGGAAGGGCTCGTGACCCGGAAAGGCGCACAATCCCCACGCTGCCCTGTTCAGGCACCACCGCAGTGGCAATGGCAGCGATCGTATCGGCCAGGGGCGCAGTCGGATCCATCCCAAATAGAGCCCTGAGGGAGTTCGAGCAGCCGTTGGATTACAGCTCGGCATCCACTGGATTACAAATCGACATTCAAGTTAAAAAGCCACGCCCTCAGGCTGAGGGCAAGGTAGCCTGACAGTGGAAACAACGCTCCTCCCAGTCTTTATGAAGCCGCTACGCACGTTTAAGGTCACTCCCTACCTGCCTACTCCGCTGGAAAGTCTGCGCTTGTTGGCTTACAACCTGCATTTTAGTTGGAACGTAGAAACCCGCAGCCTATTCCGGCGCATGGATCCCGATCTGTGGGATGCCTGTGCCCACAACCCGGTGGCTCTTCTGGGCCGGATCCGGCAGGAACGGCTGGATGAGTTGGCGGAGGATCCCGGCTTTTTGGCCCAGTTGGAACGGGCCAGCCAACAACTGCAGAGCTACCTGCAGGAAGACACTTGGTATCGCAAGTATCGTTCGGCCCAAGCGGTGGAAGGGGAGTGCTACGCCTATTTTTCGGCAGAGTTTGGTTTGGCGGATTGTCTACCCCTCTACTCAGGCGGCTTGGGGGTTTTGGCCGGGGATCACCTCAAGGCGGCCAGCGACCTGGGCTTGCCCCTGGTGGGTGTGGGCTTGCTCTACCAAAAGGGGTATTTCCGCCAGTACCTCAACCCCGACGGCTGGCAGCAGGAACGCTACCCAGTTAACGATTTCTTTAACATGCCCCTGGAGCTGCAGAGAGATGCGGAGGGCCGCGAAATTCGCATTGAGGTGGATTATCCCAACCGCAAGGTGTTCGCCCGCATTTGGAAGGTGACGGTGGGGAGGGTGCCCCTCTATCTTCTGGACACCAACATCGAGCCCAACAGCCAGTACGACCAAGACATCACCGATGAGCTGTACGGTGGCGACCAAGATCTGCGCATCCACCAGGAGATCATGCTGGGGATCGGCGGCGTGCGGGCTTTGCGCGCCCTTGGCATCCATCCCACCGTCTACCACATGAACGAAGGGCACTCGGCCTTTTTGGCAGTAGAGCGGATTCGCCTGTTGATGGTGGAGCAGGGGCTGAGCTTTGAAGAGGCCTGGCAGGTGGCCAAGTCCAGCCAGATGTTTACCACCCACACGCCGGTGCCCGCCGGGATCGACCTATTCCCGCCCGACAAGATCGATTACTACCTCGGCTTCTACTACAGCCAGATGGGCCTGAGCCGGGAGCGCTTTTTGGCTTTGGGACGGGAAAATACTGGCGACTTCCAATCTCCCTTCAGCATGGCAGTGCTGGCCATCAACATGGCCTCTTTTGTGAACGGTGTGAGCAAGCTGCATGGGGCGGTTTCCCGCAAGATGTTCAGCCGGCTGTGGCCTGGGATCCCGCTGGAAGAAGTGCCGATTACTTCCATCACCAACGGGGTACATGTCCGCACCTGGGTGGGGGAGGAGAACCAAGCCCTCTACGACCGCTACCTGGGGCCGGATTGGGCAGAGGCTCCTCCTTCGGATCCCCTCTGGCAAAAGGTGGATCGGATTCCGGATGGGGAATTGTGGCGGGCCCACGAGCGCAGCCGCTCCCGCCTGATTAACTTTACCCGCGAGCGCTTGATGGAACAGCTCCAGAAACGGGCTGCCTCAGCGGCTGAGATCCAACGGGCCTCTGAGGCCCTCAACCCGGAGGTGCTTACCATTGGGTTTGCCCGCCGCTTTGCCACCTACAAGCGGGCCACCCTTTTGTTCCACAACCTGGAACGGCTCAAGGCTTTGCTCAACCATCCTCAGTACCCGATGCAGTTTATCTTTGCCGGCAAGGCCCACCCCCGCGACATACCCGGCAAAGAGCTGATCCGCCAGATCGTGCAGGTGTCGCGGCAGCCGGAGTTTCGCCAGCGCTTGGTTTTCATTGAGGACTACGACATGTATGTCACCAGCTTGATGGTGGCCGGGGTGGATGTGTGGCTGAACAACCCCTTGCGCCCCCGGGAGGCCAGCGGCACCAGTGGCATGAAGGCGGCAGCCAACGGTGGACAGAACCTCAGTATTTTGGACGGCTGGTGGGACGAGGCTGACTATTACCAGACCGGCTGGCCCATTGGCCGCGGTGAGGAGTATGAGGATCGCGCCTATCAAGATGAGGTGGAGTCGAATGCCCTCTACGACCTGCTGGAACAAGAGGTTGCCCCTCTCTTCTACCAGCGCGGCAGCGATGGCCTACCCCATCAGTGGATCCAGCGCATGAAGCAGGCGATTCGCCTCAATTGCCCCCAGTTCAGCACGCAGCGCATGGTGTTGGAGTACGTCCAGCGAGCCTACATTCCTCTCAGCAACTACTTCGACCGCATGCGCCGTGACCACTTCGAGTCGGCCCGCCAGTTCGTTCGTTGGCAAAACCACCTGCAGGAGCATTGGTACAACATCCAGGTTCTCAACGTCCAGATCGAAACCCCGAAGAAAGCTGCCGCTGCCGGCCTTGCCTTGGCACAGGATGACCAAGTGGTGATGGCCAGGGATCCCCTCACCGTGACGGTGGAAGTGCGGCTGGGATCCCTGCAACCTCAGGATGTGATTGTGCAAGCTTATCAGGGGCCGGTCAAGGATGATGGCCAGATTCAGAAAGGACAGGCAATCTCCCTGCGCTATGTGGAGACGCTGGAGGATCGGGCCATCTTTTCCGGCCAGATTTGCTATGAGGCCAGCGGCTTGCAAGGGTTAGCCATCCGCTTGCTGCCCTTTCACCCCGATATGCACGATCCCTATGAGCTGCGGTTGATGCTCTGGGCGTGACATACTCCCATCACTGACCCTACGGGTACAGTGTGGGCTTCTCGCTTCATCGGGGAGCCTACGCAAGAACCCTCTGCGAGCAGACACGGGATGTCCCACCGCGTAGCTGCACCAGATTCCGGCAAAGCCGTCTTGTGCAACTACTCTCATCATACACCATGTGGGGGTATCTGTATCCCGACACTGACGCTACGGGTACAGTGCGGGGCTTAGCTACCCCCACACCCCCACAAGCTAAAGGGTTGGGAGGAGCACGGGGATCCCCTTTCTACTCTTGATCCAAGTGAGCTACGGGAGCTTTTTGGGCTTGAGCTGTTCGGCGTTTTTCGCTGCCAAATCGGGCAGAATCAGAGAGAAGCTCGCGAGCAGATTAAAAAAACAGGATACGTTCGTAACAGCGGTGCAGAGCAGTATGTTCAGAGCCCACGACTCTGCCGGTTTGCGCCTTTTGATTGCGGTTGCCCTGTTGCTGGGGAGCATGGCCAGCTGGCGGCAGGATCGTCTTTTGGCAGTGATGGGCCTGGTGGGTGCAGCCGCCATCTCTGCCTTTACCCGTCCGGCCATCTTGGCCTACAACCGTGGTCGAGAACGGTGGCTGAACCGGGATTTGCTGGGGGCTATTGAACAGCTCAGCTTGGCTCTGCAACGGGATCCCTGCCTGGCCAACGCCTACATTTTGCGGGGAGAAGCCTACTTTGCCCTCGGCCAAGTTCCCCAGGCCCTGGAGGATTTCGGCCAGGCGATCCGGTTGGCCCCGCGGCGACCAGAACCCTATTTTTATCGCGGGCTGATTCGTCAATCTCAGGGGGATCTCCAGGGAGCAACGGCGGAGTTTGCTGAGCTGGTGCGCCTACACCCCAATGTCCCCCACCACCTCAGCTTGGCCAACCTGCTCATGCAACAGGGATCCCTGCCTTTGGCCCTAGCTCATCTGGATGAAGCCATTCGCTTGGATCCCACCTCAGCGCTTGCCCATTCCCAGCGGGCCCGTTTACACAGCTACCTGGGCACCTGGGAGGCGGCTTTGGCCGATTGGTCGCAGGCTATTGACTGGGATCCCAGCCCGGCCCATTACTACCAGCGGGGGGTGACCTACGCCTGTGGTGATTACTTTGACGAGGCCATTGCCGACCTCAGCCGCAGCTTAGAAAGAGAACCCCAGCAGCCCAACGTTCTCTACATCAGGGGCAACCTTCTCTATGCGCTGGGGGAGATCAAAGCTGCTTTGGACGACTACGAGCGGGCCTTTCGCCTGGAAGCGGATATGAACCGGATTGACCTCTCCGACGAGTATGGCTTGTACGGACGAGGGCTGGCCTACTGGAATATGGGAGATAAAGCAACAGCTTTTTCGGATTTGCAGGCAGCTTTGCAGGTCAGCCGCCGACATCACAACCTGGCCTTGGAGCAGCGGGTACGCCGGTCTCTGCTGCAACTGAGCGATCCCGACTGGGATCCTGCGCAATCTGCCTAGCGGGATTTGATTGATTGATTTGCAGGTGCCTCCCCTGACGCTGCAACTCCACGACGCTGCCGCTGAGGCCCAGATCCCGAAACGCCTGCAGCCACTGAAACGGTTTTCTGTTCCTGAGGCAGCGGGGGGTTGAGACCGAAGCAGTAGCCGACATTGC
>NZ_JANSIC010000012.1:0-1209 GCF_047461955.1 Synechococcus sp. R55.7 | reverse complement strand
GTAGATAGCGAGTCACCTTGGACTCCGTCCCGCTAGCGCGAACGGGCAATGCTGTTCGCCTTTGGCAGCGCACGGCGTTATAGACTGACAATCTCTACCAAGACCAAGGTGCTCCGCACTGCTGACATGATGGCCGATTCTCTCCCCCCCATTTCCGAGCGCAAACAGGATCACCTGGACATTGTTCTGCAGCAGGATGTGGCTGCCAAAGGGATCCGCACCGGGTTTGAGCGGTTTTTCTTTGAGCATGTGGCGCTGCCGGAGCTGCTGTTGCCGGAGATCGACCTAAGCTGCGAATTCTTGGGAAAACGCCTACAGGCACCCCTGCTCATCAGCAGCATGACGGGGGGAACAGAGGCTGCCCATGAGCTAAACCGACAACTGGCCGCCGCTGCCCAACAGTTGGGTATTGCCATGGGGGTGGGATCCCAGCGGGCAGCCTTGGAACATCCAGAGCTGGCCCGGACTTACCAGGTGCGCCAAGTGGCCCCGAATATTCTGCTGCTGGCCAACCTGGGTGCCGTTCAGCTCAACTACGGCTATGGGTTGGAGCAGGCGCGACGGGCGGTGGAGATGATCGAGGCGGATGCATTGATTCTGCACCTCAATCCTCTCCAGGAGGCGGTTCAGCCCCAAGGGGATCCCGACTGGCGTGGATTGTATGGCCGCATCGAACGGTTGGTGGCGCAGTTACCGGTGCCGGTGGTGGTGAAGGAAGTGGGCAATGGCCTCAGTGCTAAGGTAGCCCAGCGGCTGGCCGAATGCGGTGTGGCGGCCCTAGATGTGGCGGGAGCGGGCGGCACCAGTTGGAGCGAGGTGGAGGCCCATCGCCAAACAGATGCTCTCAAAAAACGCATTGCCCACAGCTTCAGGGACTGGGGGATCCCAACGGCTTTGTCCCTGCTGGAAATTCGTCGCCTGCTGCCGGACTTACCCCTGGTGGCCAGCGGCGGCATCCGCAATGGCATCGACGCGGCCAAAGCTATCCGTCTGGGAGCCGATGTGGTGGGTATGGCCGCCCCCGCTTTACACGCCGTCTCCCAAGGACAGATGCAGGCAGTGGTGGACACCTTTCGCGCCGTGATCGAGGAGCTGCGCATTGTTGCCTTTTGCACTGGATCGGCCAACTTGGCTCGGCTGCGACAAGCTACCCTGCGGCGGCAGGATACTTGGGATCCCTTGCCCTAAACTCCAAGCACTTGCCACAAA
>NZ_JANSIC010000011.1:4385-19480 GCF_047461955.1 Synechococcus sp. R55.7 | reverse complement strand
GGGCCCTGTTCACACCCATGCCGTTTCAGGGCGAAGGTGAGGGCGGATTCCGGGATCCCAAGCTCGACTTGCAAAAACTGGAGCAGCGGCGCCCGATCGGGGGTAAGCATGGCAGAGTCTCCCAAAACGAGAGGTGGGCGTGAATGGGCAGGCTAGGGTGGGGACAAGCCCAAAACCAAGCTGTCGGCAGCGAGAAAGTGGGCCAGGTGAAAGGCCCGTTCTTCTGTCTGCAGCAAAATCTGCTCGTAGAGGTGACGGGTGGCGCGATCCCCAACACTTTCCGCCAGAGCCGCCTGGCGACGCAGCAGATCGATCAGGCTTTGCTCGGCCCGCAAATCCGCTTCCAGCATGGGCCGCACGGCCAATGCATCGTCCCCTTCCGGGCTGAAGCAGCACAGCTCCGCCAGCTTGGCAAAGCTGGAGGCCGGGATCCCACCCAGGCCGTTCAGGCGCTCCCCCACCTCATGGGCGTGGTTCTGAACTTCCTGTAGACTTTCGTTGAAAAATTGGTGAATTGAGTAGAACTCTGCTCCTTCGACAACCAGATGGTGCTTCAGATACTGCAAATACAGCCCCTGAAGACTGGCCCAAGCCAGGTTGAGGCCCTCGCAGATGGGAACCGTGATCTCCCGTCCCAGGTGAACGGGGTTGTCTCGGACTTGTTGGAAGGAGCGAGTTGAGGGGGATGGAGTGGTCATTGGCGCTACCAAAACGAGGTGAACAGGAGAAGCAAGAAGGCAAACGGCAGAGGTTCAGGGGTGGTCATCCCCTCCTGCAGATCTCTCAGGGGGATCCCAGGTCTGGAGAGACCAGCAGCGATCCAACCAACTCAGCCAGCCAGAGCGGTTGAGGGTGAAAAGGCGGAGCACACTGTGGACGAGGAGGGCTTCGGTGGGGGTGCGAATCATCACCCACAGTTGGCCGGTCGGGGTACAGCCACAGGTCAAATCCAGCTCCTGCAGACGGTAGAGAATCCGCCAGCGATCGCAACGGGGCACCTGCAGCACTTCAGCCGTTTTCGGTGGGGGAGAAACAAGGGGGGACATAAGCTCACCGGTTGGGAAGCAGGGGGCGAGTCTCAACAGAGGGGCAGAACCGTTGGGTTTCTGTTCCCCCGCTTATAGCAAGCGGCTGCGGTGGCTCAGGCTTGGCAGCGGGCGATCAGGATTGATTGAGTTATTGCCGATGTACTCAAACCCTGGAAGCTTGGCCCAGAGGGCAAAAAAAGTTTTTCTGAGGGCAGGGGGTTGAGTCTTTTGCCCGCAGGGATCCAGTATTTTCGGGGAAGGGTATGGGTATTTGAGCGAGTACATCCCCCTTGCCAGAACAAGAAAATCCGACAGCCCATCGGCGCAATAGTCCCTACTGCCTTGGCGAGGACTTTGCCCCAGGGGGATCTTTCCTCAAACTCAAACGGCTATTTTCAATACACTTTTGGGCTGATACGATATTAAATCGTAGCAATTGATGCAAAACGCAGCCGAGGCTGCGGCGCTTGAGTGCATCTGAGCAGATTTTTAGTATTTCTTAAGCATTGCCCCAAGCCCTTGTCGAATCAGGGATTCCGGGGATCCTCCCCACAGCCGGATCCCCCGCCCCTTTGGGTCAAAATACGGCATCCCCGGCCTTGAAAAACCAGACCCTTGACCCCTAAAAAAAGTTGGATTTGGCCTGCCATCAGGCTTTGCAGGTCTTGAGTACAAAGCCAATAAACTCGATCAGTTCTACCGGGCTGAGTGCAACGGAGCGGGCAGAGGGCGGTTGATATAACCGCCAGTAACGTTCTATCCCCTGGTTGACCCCACTATGCCGCCCCTTTCAACTCCGCCCCGCCAGGGATCCCCTTCCCCATCGGCCTGCGCTTGCAGCAGCAGCCCCCGCCAGGCTCTCCCCCCTCATCTGCAGCAACGCATCGCCACCCATCCCTGCTACAGCGAAGCGGCTCACCATCACTACGCCCGCATGCACGTGGCGGTAGCCCCCGCCTGCAACATCCAGTGCAACTACTGCAACCGCAAGTTCGACTGTGCCAACGAGAGCCGGCCCGGTGTGGTCAGCGAGCTGCTTACCCCGGCGGAAGCCGCCCACAAAGTGCTGGTGATTGCCGGCAAGATCCCGCAACTGACGGTGGTGGGCATTGCTGGGCCTGGGGATCCCTTGGCCAACCCCAAGCAAACCTTCGAAACCTTTGCCCGCATCGCCGAGAAAGCTCCGGATCTCAAGCTTTGCCTTTCCACCAACGGCCTGATGTTGCCGGACTACATCGACGAGATCAAACGGCTGAACATCGACCACGTCACCCTGACCATCAACATGGTGGATCCAGAGATCGGAGCCAAGATCTACCCCTGGATCCGCTGGCGGCGCAAGCGCATTCGAGGGGTGGAGGCAGCCCGCATCCTGCACGAACGGCAGATGGAAAGCCTGGATCTGCTGCGGGAGGCAGACATCCTCTGCAAAGTCAACTCCGTCCTGATTCCCGGCATCAACGACACCCACCTCTTGGAAGTGAACCGGGTGATCCAGGAGAAAGGGGCTTTCTTGCACAACATCATGCCCCTGATCTCGGCGCCTGAACACGGCACCTACTTCGGCCTTATCGGCCAGCGGGGCCCCACCCCTCAGGAGTTGAAAGCCCTGCAAGATCGGTGCTCCGGCAACATGCGGATGATGCGCCACTGTCGCCAGTGTCGGGCGGACGCGGTGGGCCTTCTGGGGGAAGACCGCAGCCAAGAGTTCACCAAGGAGCGCTTTATGCAGATGACCCCCGAGTACGACCCCGAAAAACGCCGCCAGGTACAGGCAAGCATTGCCCAACTGCAAGCTCAGCAGCAGGCAGCCCCGACCCACTGGACAGCCGACCTGCCTCCCGACAGCCCCTCCATCCTGGTGGCCGTGGCCAGCAAAGGCGGTGGCTTGGTCAATCGCCACTTCGGCCATGCGCGGGAGTTTTTGATCTACGAGGTCAACGCCCGTGGGGCGCAGTTTGTCGGCCACCGCAAGATCCCGCAGTACTGCCACGGGGGATCCGGGGAGGACAACAACCTAGAGCAAATCCTGGATCTCATCAGGGATTGCCGAGCCGTGCTGGTCTCCAAGATCGGCGATTGCCCCATGAAGCGTATTCGCGAGGCCGGCATCGAAGTGGTGGAAGACTACGACCTCATCGAAACGGTGGCCCTCAAGTTTTACCGCACCTGGTTGGTCAACCAGGCCCTGGACAGCAAATCTTCCCGATCTTGAGACCTCATCTTTTGGAGACGCGGCTATGGCTACTGTAACTGCTCTCACCAAAGGCGGACTGCCCTGGATCCCACAGTTTATCGAAAGCTTGGATATCAGCCGCTGCCTCGGCTGTAGCCGTTGCCTCAAGGTCTGTGGCCGGGGTGTGTTCGCCCTCAGAGCCCTCAACGAAGACGGCGAGTTTGTCGAAAACGAAGAGGAAGAAGAAAGTGAGCGCAAAGTGATGACCATCCTCAATGCCGCCCTCTGCATCGGCTGTCAGGCTTGCGCCCGCATTTGCCCAAAGCAGTGCCATTCCCACGCTCCGCAAGCCGTTTAACGTTGCCCAACCCCTACCTTGTATCGATTCGGAGCCTGTATGAACCCCGTGATCTACCTGGACAACAACGCCACCACCGCCGTGGATCCCCTGGTTCTGGAGGCGATGCTGCCCTATTTGCAGACCTTCTACGGCAACCCCTCCTCGATGCACAGTTTTGGCGGCCAGGTGGGGCGTGCCCTCAACCAAGCCCGCGAACAGGTGGCAGCCCTTCTGGGAGCCGACCCGACGGAGATCGTCTTCACCAGTGGCGGCACCGAAGGCAACACCACGGCCATTTATGCAGCCTTGGCAGCCCAACCCCAGAAGCGCCACATCATCACCACGCAGGTAGAGCACGCCTCGGTGCTCAACGTCTGCAAGCACCTGGAAAAACAAGGCTACCGCGTCACCTACCTCTCGGTGGATGAGCAAGGCTGCCTGGACTTGCTGGAGTTGGAAGCAGCCCTGACCGGCGATACTGCCCTGGTGAGCTGCATGGCCGCCAACAACGAGACGGGCGTGCTTTTCCCCATCGAGGCGGTGGGATCCCTGGCTCGCAGCTATGG
The DNA here is from genome assembly GCF_047461955.1 of Synechococcus sp. R55.7. Taxonomy (NCBI): domain Bacteria; kingdom Bacillati; phylum Cyanobacteriota; class Cyanophyceae; order Synechococcales; family Synechococcaceae; genus Synechococcus; species Synechococcus sp. R55.7. The sequence continues at coordinate 15,370 of NZ_JANSIC010000011.1, read as the reverse complement.
GGCTGTTGTCCATGTGGACGCAGTACAGGCGGTGGGCAAGATCCCTCTCGATCTGCAGCGCCTGCCGGTGGATCTCCTCACCCTTTCCGGGCACAAGCTGCATGCCCCCAAGGGGATCGGCGCTCTCTATGTGCGGCGGGGCTTGCGCTTCCGTCCGTTGCTGCTGGGAGGGCATCAGGAGCGAGGCCGCCGCGCCGGGACGGAAAATGTGCCGGGCATCATCGCCCTGGGCAAAGCGGCTGAGCTGGCCCAAGCCCACCTGGGGGATCCCCATGAGCGGCTGCTGCGGGATCGCTTGGAGCAGGGCTTGCTACAGCGGATCCCGGATGTCCAGGTTAACGGCCACCCCACTCAGCGGCTGCCCAACACCACCAACTTGGGCTTCAAGTTCGTGGAAGGGGAAGCGATCCTCTTCTGGCTGAACAAATACGGCATCTGCGCCTCCTCCGGCTCCGCCTGCACTTCCGGATCCCTGGAGCCCTCCCATGTGCTGCGGGCCATGGGCCTGCCCTACACCGTTTTGCACGGCTCAATCCGCTTCAGCCTCTCTCGCTTTACCCAGCCGGCAGAGGTGGAGCGGGTGCTGGAGGTTTTGCCGGGGATCATCGAGCATTTGCGGGCCATCTCCCCCTTCAGCCACGAGGCGGAAGACTGGCTGCAACAGCAGGAACGGGAACTGGCTCGCCGCTGACCCCCCTCAAACTCATCTTCCCTCGACCGTTCGCATCCTCAACTCAGGATCCAGCCATGTGGGACTACAGCGAAAAAGTTTTGGAACTCTTCTACCACCCCAAAAACCAAGGGGCGATGGATCCCAGCTCCGAGCCTGGTGTTCGGGTGGTGGTGGGAGAAGTGGGCAGCATCACCTGCGGCGATGCCCTGCGGCTCTACTTAAAGGTGGACGAGGCCAGCGAGCGCATCTTGGCTGCCAGCTTCCAAACCTTCGGCTGCACCAGCGCCATTGCCTCTTCCTCGGCCCTGACGGAGCTAATCACCGGCCTCACTCTGGATGAAGCCCTGCGGATCGACAACCGCCAAATCGCTGACTACCTAGGCGGCCTGCCCCCCGCCAAGATGCACTGCTCGGTGATGGGGCAAGAGGCTCTGGAGGCAGCCATCTACAGCTATCGCGGCCTTCCTCTGCCTGACCACACGGATGATGACAGCGCTTTGGTCTGCTCCTGCTTTGGCGTCAGCGAGCAAAAGATCCGCCGCTTGATCCGGGAAAACCACCTCACCTCCGCTGAGGAAGTAACAGCCTACAGCAAAGCGGGTGGTGGCTGTGGTTCCTGCCTGGCCCAGATTGAAGACCTGATCGCCGCCGTTCTGGCCGAGACTGACGCAACCCCTTCAGAAGATTCAAGAAATTCAAAAGGGAACTCCCAAAACCAGACAGAGCCCTCTCCCGCTGCTCCCTCTCCCCTCACCACCTTGCAAAAGATCGCCCGCATTCAGGCCGTCCTGGAGGAGGAAGTTCGCCCGCTGCTGTTGGCCGATGGCGGCGATGTGGAGCTTTACGACCTGGAAGGGGATCAGGTGTGGGTGCGCCTCAAGGGATCCTGCACCACCTGCCCCAGCCAGCAAAACACCCTGCGGTTGCTCATCGAAACCCGCCTGCAAGAACAGGTGTGGCCCACCTTAACCGTGCATGCCCTCTAGTTCCCCATTCTCGATAAGCCTGAGAGCCCTATGATCTGCCCCACTGTTACTCCCCGTCGCTTCCCCCATCTCCTGCCTCGATTCGGGAGAGCCCCACCGTTCAACCGGTTTGCTTTTGGATTCCAAGGGATCCAAGGCTGCCTTCCCGCGAGCTGAAATCCTTTGCAGTAAGGATCCCGTCTCGCTAATGCGACCAGTTGCGCCCATTGGCAAGAGATTTCTAACCCTTAAGTCGCCCTCAAGTTTTTCCTCAAGTCTTCATTAGGAGAACTGAACCATGAGACAAATTGCATTCTACGGCAAAGGCGGTATCGGCAAATCCACCACCTGTCAGAATACCGTTGCCGGTATGGCCGAATTGGGACAGCGGATCATGATCGTCGGCTGCGACCCGAAAGCCGATTCCACCCGCCTCATGTTGCACTGCAAAGCCCAGACCACCGTCCTTCACCTGGCGGCTGAGCGGGGATCCGTAGAAGACGTGGAGCTGGAAGAAGTGGTGCTCACCGGCTACCGAGGGGTGCGCTGCGTGGAGTCCGGTGGCCCCGAGCCTGGTGTTGGCTGTGCCGGACGAGGCATCATCACCGCCATCAATTTCTTGGAAGAAAACGGTGCCTACGAGGATCTGGACTTTGTCTGCTACGACGTGCTGGGGGACGTGGTCTGCGGCGGTTTTGCCATGCCCATTCGGGAGGGCAAGGCCCAAGAGATCTACATTGTTTGCTCCGGCGAAATGATGGCCATGTATGCGGCCAACAACATCGCCCGCGGCGTGCTGAAATACGCCTACTCCGGCGGCGTGCGTTTGGGTGGCCTGATCTGCAACAGCCGCAAAGTGGATCGCGAGATCGAGCTGATCGAAGCTCTGGCCGAAAAGCTCAACACCAAAATGCTGCATTTCATCCCCCGCGACAATGTGGTTCAGCACGCAGAATTGCGCCGCATGACGGTGATCGAGTACTCCCCCGACTGCAACCAAGCTGACGAGTATCGGGCCTTGGCCAAAAAGATCATCAACAACACGGATCTGAGGATCCCCACCCCCATCTCTATGGATGAGCTGGAGCAGTTGTTGATAGAGTTCGGCGTTTTGGACGACGACCAGAAAATCGCCCACCTCATCGGCAAAACCGAAAAAGAGTTGGCCCCTGTCTGATCCCCGAAAAGACGGGCTGGGGGTAGCTGGTTTCCTCCCTCAGCCCCCCTTCGCACTGTGGCTTTTATCCATGACACCCAATAGCTGAGGTTCTCATGACTACTCTGAAAAGTACCCTCAAAGAGGAAACCCGGAAAATCGTAACGGAGGTTCTGGAAACCTACCCCGAAAAAGCTCAGAAAAAGAGAGCTAAGCACCTCAACGTCTATGACGAGGGCAAAGCAGATTGCGGAGTAAAATCTAACATTAAATCCATCCCCGGCGTCATGACCACTCGCGGCTGTGCCTATGCCGGTTCCAAGGGGGTGGTGTGGGGGCCGGTCAAAGACATGATCCACCTCAGCCACGGCCCCGTGGGCTGCGGCTACTACTCCTGGTCGGGACGGCGCAATTACTACGTGGGAATCACCGGGGTGAACACCTTCGGCACCATGCAGTTCACCTCCGATTTTCAGGAGCGGGATGTGGTGTTTGGGGGGGACAAAAAACTGGCCAAACTCTTGGTGGAAGCCAGCGAACTCTTCCCCTTGGCCAAAGGCATTACCATCCAGTCCGAATGCCCCGTTGGCCTAATTGGGGATGACATCGAGGCGGTGGCCAAGAGAGTTTCCAAAGAAATTGGCAAGCCGGTGGTACCGGTGCGCTGCGAAGGCTTTCGGGGGGTCTCCCAGTCCCTGGGCCACCACATCGCCAACGATACAGTGCGGGACTGGGTTCTGCCCATTGCCGACAAGAAAGCCAAGGAGGGATCCCTCAACTTTGAGCCCGGCCCCTACGATGTGGCCCTGATTGGGGACTACAACATCGGCGGCGACGCTTGGTCTTCCCGGATTTTGCTGGAGGAGATGGGCCTGCGGGTAGTGACCCAGTTTTCCGGCGATGGCACCTGGAACGAGATGCTGCTTGCCCCTCGGGTAAAGCTGAATCTCATCCACTGCTACCGATCCATGAACTACATCTGCCGCCACATGGAGGAAACCTACGGGATCCCCTGGCTGGAGTTCAACTTCTTTGGCCCCACCCAAATTGCCAAGTCGCTGCGGGCCATCGCCCAGCGGTTTGACGAGACCATCCAGGCCAAGGCGGAGCAGGTGATCGCCAAGTACAAGCCCCAGAGCGAGGCCATCATTGCCAAGTACCGTCCCCGCCTGGAGGGCAAACGGGTGATGCTGATGGTGGGCGGACTGCGGCCCCGCCACGTCATCCCGGCCTTCCGGGAGCTGGGCATGGAGGTGATTGCCACCGGCTACGAATTCGGCCACGGCGACGACTACAAGCGCACCACCCAGTACATCGACGATGGCACACTCATCTACGATGACGTGTCCGGCTACGAGTTTGAAGAATTTGCCAAGAGGTTGAAGCCAGATCTCATCGCCTCCGGCATCAAGGAGAAGTACGTCTTTCAAAAGATGGCTTTGCCCTTCCGCCAGATGCACTCTTGGGACTACTCCGGCCCCTACCACGGCTACGACGGCTTTGCCGTGTTCGCCCGCGATATGGATCTGGCCTTGAATAGCCCCACCTGGGATCTGGTCAAAGCCCCCTGGAAGTCTTAGCTTGCCGCCGGGATCCCAGACGCCAACGGCCCTTCCTTCCCCTGCCCCTCATTAGGAGACCGACCATGCCGCAAGATATCCAAGACATCAAAGATCACGCCCGCCTGTTTCAAGATCCGGAATATCAGGCGCTTCTGCAGTGCAAGCAAACCTTTGAAGATCTCCCTTCCCCGGAAGAAGTGGCCCGGGTGGCCGAATGGACAAAATCTTGGGAATACCGGGAGAAAAACTTTCAACGGGAGGCCCTGACGGTAAACCCCGCCAAAGCCTGCCAACCCTTGGGGGCCATCTTCGCCGCTGTCGGCTTTGAGGGAACTCTGCCCTTTGTCCATGGATCCCAGGGGTGTGTGGCCTATTTTCGCACCCATCTCACCCGCCACTTTAAGGAGCCCTTTTCGGCGGTCTCCACCTCGATGACGGAAGATGCGGCGGTGTTTGGCGGCCTCAAAAACCTAATCGAGGGACTGGAAAATGCCTACGCCCTCTACAAGCCCAAGATGATCGCCGTGTGCACCACCTGCATGGCGGAGGTGATCGGGGATGACCTGGGAGCCTTCATCACCACGGCCAGAAATGAGGGAGTTATTCCCCACAACTTCCCGGTGCCCTATGCCCACACGCCAAGCTTTGTGGGATCCCACATCACCGGCTACGACAACATGCTCAAGAGCATTCTCAGCACCCTCACCGAGCCGGTGGGCCGCACGGGTAGCAATGGCTACATCAACGTCATCCCCGGTTTCGATACCTACATGGGCAACTTGCGGGAGATCAAGCGCATCTTCGGCTTATTCGGGATCCCGCTGACCCTGCTGGCGGACAACTCCGACTATTTGGATTCGCCCAACGACGGCACTTTCCACATGTATCCCGGAGGAACCCCTTTGGAGGCGGCTGCCCAATGCCTCAACGCCGAGGCTACTTTTTCCTTCCAGCGCTACACCACGCCCAAGACCCTGGAGTTTCTAGCAGAGGCCTCGGGTCGGCCCACCCTGACGGCGCGGCCAGTGGGTATTCGGGGCACGGATGAGTTTTTGATGCAGCTATCCCAGTTAACGGGCAAGCCCATTCCCGCCGAGCTGGAGATCGAACGGGGCCGGGCGGTGGATGCTTTCACGGACTCCCAAGCGTGGATCCACGGCAAGCGGGTAGCCCTGTATGGGGATCCGGATCTGGTGATGGGCTTGCTCAGCCTGTTGCTGGAGCTGGGAGCGGAGCCGATCCATGTGGTGGTGACCAACAGCAACGAGGAGTTCGAAGCCGAGGCGCGGGCACTGCTGGCCTCCAGTCCCTATGGACAGGGGGCAACCGTCTGGGGGGGCAAGGATCTCTGGCATCTGCGCTCTCTGATGTTCACCGAGCCGGTGGATCTGCTGATCGGCAATTCCTACGGCAAATACCTGTGGCGGGATACGGGCACACCTTTGGTGCGCATCGGCTACCCCATCTTCGACCGCCACCACCTGCACCGCTACCCCACCTATGGCTATGTGGGGGCGCTCAACCTCCTTAACTGGATTGTCAACACCATTCTGGATGAGGCCGATCGGCGCAGCATCATCCCCGGCAAAACCGACATCTCCTTCGACTTAATTCGTTGATGGCCAGAGCAGCGGGATCCCAAAGGCCGGACTTTGTCGGACTTTGTCAAGGATCCCCTGCTCCAAAGACTCCACCCCGCTAAGAGGAACAGCCAAGCCTTACAGGAATCTGATGAATTCTGCGGCAACTTGGTTGAGCTTTCTACCCTGGACATGATTGCCCTGACGCAACCGGGGTCCCGCTAGCGGTGCGGAGCACCATCGACGGTTACCGATTGCCTAGGCGGGCCGTAGGTCTTGGAGGATGGATCCCATGAATTCCTCTATCACCATCAACGACACCACCCTGCGCGATGGGGAGCAAGCAGCAGGGGTAGCCTTCCAAATCCCCGAGAAGATCTCCATTGCCGCCCTCTTGGATGCCATTGGCGTACCCGAAATTGAGGTGGGGATCCCGGCCATGGGCGCCGTGGAAACGGAAGCCATTCGCGCCATGCTCAGCCTGGGGCTGCGGGCCCACCTGCTGGGGTGGAACCGGGCTGTGCCCAGCGATATCCTCGCCTCTATTCGTTGCGGCCTCAAGCGGATCCACATCTCCGTGCCGGTCTCGGATCGGCAAATGGCCGCTAAGTTCCAAGGGGATCGCCCTCGGCTGCTGCGACAGTTGCGCCAATGCGTGGAGATGGCCTTGGAGCAAGGGCTGTGGGTCTCGGTGGGGGCAGAAGATGCCAGCCGCACCCCCCTGGAGCAGGTGATCGAGTTGGCCCAAATGGCCCAGAGCTGGGGCTGTCGGCGCTTCCGCTACTGCGATACGGTGGGCATTTTGGATCCTTTTAGCACCTACAAGCAGATTCGCCGTCTGGTGCGGGCCATCGATATCCCTGTGGAGATGCATACCCACGACGACCTGGGCATGGCCACTGCCAATGCCTTAGCCGGGATCCGCGCCGGCGCTCAGTCGGTGAACACCACCGTCAACGGCCTGGGGGAACGGGCCGGCAATGCCCCCTTGGAAGAGGTGGTGATGGCTTTGCGCTACACCTTGGGGATCGATGTTGGGGTGGATACCCGCCGTCTGCGGGAGCTGTCTCAACAGGTGGCGCGGGCCAGCGGTGCTCCCCTACCTCCCTGGAAGGCCATCGTCGGTGACAACGCCTTTGCCCACGAGTCGGGCATTCATGCGGCGGGAGTGCTGCGGGATCCCCAGACCTATGAGCCTTTCCCACCAGAAGCCGTGGGCGGCCAGCGGCGGCTGGTGTTGGGCAAACACTCCGGCCGGCATTTGCTGCTGCAAATCCTCAAGGAACAGGGGATCCCTGTCGAGCAGATCCCACCTGGCCAACTGGAAAAGCTCCTGGAACAGGTGCGGCAGCACGTCACCCACTGCAAGCATCCGATCCCACCGGCGGAACTGGCCCGTTATTGCCGCGCAACGCTGACGCAATGGGCGCAACACACTCCAGAACCCATCCCAGAGGAGAGCCATCCCGATGTTGTCTAACCGCTTGTCCGGAAAGGAAACTTCCAAATCTCAGGCCATTTTGGCAGCCGTGTCTCGACGGGCGCGCCAAGTAGGCCGCAGCCTAACCCGCCAAGAGCTTTGTCGAGTGTTGGCAGAAATCACAGGAGGTACCCCATGAGCGACGAACTGGAGCTGGATCGCCCTCCCCAATTTGAGCTGGGCGACAAAGTCCGCATCCGTAAGGTCATCCGCAACGATGGCACCTTCTTCGGCCAGCCGGTGGGGAAAATCTTGGCCGTTCCGGGCGACGAAGGTTACGTGATTTCCATTGGCACCTTTCTACAACGGTTTTACGTCTATGCCGTCCACTGCTTGGCCAAAGGCTTGGTGGTGGGGTGCCGTGCCCAAGAGCTGGAACTTGTGGAGAAAGGGCTATGAAAGTCATCCTGCACGAAAGTGCCTACGGGCATTTGATGGTCTACGTTCCCAAAAAAGATCTGGAAGAATCGGTTGTGGCCACCCGTTCAGAGGCCGGGGAAACCATTTTCACCTTGAGCAACGGTTGGGAATTGTCCATCCCGGAGCTGCCGGAGCCTTTGTCTCTGCCCAAGACGGTAGAGGCCAAACGCCTCTAGCCAACGGTTGGCTAAAAATTCTGTTGGCCTATCCCCGAAAGGGCTGAGAGAATGGGTTGAACTCAGCTCCAACAAGCTCTAGATACCCATGAAAAGGGTTGGATTCCCCGTTACTTTGTATGGACAACCGGCCCATATGGGGAGATGGCTTTTCATCCTCCAGGGGCTCCTGGTTCTTCTTTGCTTGGGAACCGTCTATTCCTGGAGCATTTTCCGCAAGCCCCTGGAAACAGAGCTGGGGATTGGGGCCAGTGAGAGCCTGCTGCCCTACACGGTTGCCCTCGTGTTCTACGCTACCCTCATGCCCATCACAGGGTTTGTCATCCCCCGCTGGGGATCCCGCCGAGTACTGGCTCTGGGGGGCAGCTTGGTGGGTTTGGGCTATGGGCTGGCTAGCTTTGCCCCTTCTATTGGGTGGATCACCCTCTGCTATGGGGTGATTGCCGGTAGCGGAGTAGGGGTTGCCTATGGGGTGCCGATGGCCGTGGCAGCCCGTTGGTTTCCCGATTGCAAGGGATTGGCGGTGGGGTCCACCATTATCGGCTTTGGCCTATCCCCCCTGCTTACCGCTCCTCTAGCCAACCGCTTGATCGAGGCGCTGGGGGTTCGACCTACGCTGCTGATTTTGGGGATCCTCTTCGCGGCAGTGATCCTGGGGATCGCAACCCAACTGAGATTTCCTCCTCCCGATTGGATCCCTTCCTCACCTTTTCCAAGAAAATCCACGAATGGCCCAGATCGCTCTCCGTTGACTTCTCGGCGCTCTCTCCCTCTGCTGAGAAACCCCTCCTTCTATGGCCTGTGGATCTGCTACGCCATCGGCACTCTGATCGGTTTAAGCGCCATTGGGATTTCCGGCCCCGTGGGGGAAGAGCTGATCGGCCTGGATCCCACTGCGGCTGCCAACAGCGTGGCTCTCTTCGCCATTTTCAACGGGATCAGCCGTCCTCTGTTTGGCTGGTTGGCCGATCGATTACATCCCCATCAGGTCACTACGGGATCCTATGGGCTGATCCTGCTGGCCTGTGGGCTAATGCTCCTGCCTCCCCAGGGATCCCTTCTGGGCTATTGGGTAGCCTTTTCCTTGCTTTGGTTTTGCCTGGGGGGGTGGCTGGCCATGGCTCCCGCCCTGACCCTGCGCTTGTTTGATCCCGAACGCTACGCCCAGAACTACGGCATTGTGTTTACCGCCTATGGAGTTGGGGCCTTGGTGGGAACGATGATCGCGGGGCAAATTCGCGATAGGCTGGGCAGCTATAGCTATACCTTTTATGGGATGGCCGCCTTGGCGGTGGTGGGGATCTGGGTGGCCAACGTTTTTTTGAAAGAGAAGTTGTAGGAGCTTCAAGCCAGCGGGCACAGCAGGGATCCCATCAGCAGGGGCAGCAATCCCCTACTTCATACCCTCCACTGCAGGGCTGGGTGAACCAACTTAAAGACTTGCCCCCCCAAGGCAAGCAGTTTGGTAGAGTAGTACGGCTATTGCCGACAGATTGGGATCGTGGCGGAATGGTAGACGCTACGGACTTAAAATCCGTTGTTCCTCAAGAACGTGAGGGTTCGAGTCCCTCCGATCCCATCATCCCTTGATCCCTGTCTGTTCCAGCACATTCAGCAAGTCCGGGATCCGAACCCAGGCATCTTCTCGATCCAAATCGGGGCTGGAAAGAAGAGCCACCAAAGCCGGATCGCAAACAGGCGCCACCAAGGGGAAATACCTTAACCCTGCCACCTGAGCAATACTCCAAAAATAGGGAAGCACTGCATTGCTGGGCAAGATCTCGATGACGGTGGTGCCGGGTGGACAAAAGGCGAGGTTGGTCAGGCCCGCCCCGTGGATCCCGATCACCGCCTCTGCCCCTTGCATTAGGGCTATTTGCTCTTGAAGAGAAAGGGTTTCCATTTGCACCGGTGCAAATCCCCAAGGGTGCAAACAGGCTAGCACCTCCGCTTCGTTGATCACCCGCCGCCAGCGGGCAGACCGACGGCTGATGTAAATCCGCCGCGGCTGCAGGGGGTCGATGGAGAAACTCGGCTGGGCCAGTTGCCGCAGCACCTCCAATCCCCTAGGCGTCAAGCACCCCACCGGAGCGCCTGCTGAGGGCACGATCAGGTTTTGGGCTTGCAGATGGGATCCCCCCAACTGCTCAAAGCTGAGGATGCGCTCGGCTGGGATCCCCAGGGTGGCCAAGCTCTGCACCTGAAAGGGTTTTCCCTGATACCCGTGGATCAAGATGGGAATGTCCTTTTCCAGGGCGCCCGACCGCCGCAGGATATCCAAGGCAGGCAAAATATCCACCATCCAGTGAAAGTAGTTGACCGCTCCCAAGGGCAAGAGGGCAACGGGGCCATCCAGTGGGATCGGTGGGGGGAGATGGGGCAAGCCCAGCAGGGGGTGGTGTCGCAGGTGATCTGGCCTGTAGTCCCAGTCGAGGAACTCCGGCGGCGGCAAGCTCAGGGATAGATCGGCGAGCAATTCTCCCCGGCGGGTGAGCACCCCGCTGGCAAAGCTGGCGTAGAGGTGGCGGGGATAGTGGCCCACGTGGACGGATCCTCGGGGGATCTGGGCGACAAAGGTCTCTGCCAAGGGGATGCGCTGCGGGCGCAACTTTTGCAAAATGTCGGGATCAGCGGCAGGGGGCGCTTTTAGACAGAGAACCCCCCCTGGATCCAGCAGTTGGTAGTCCCCTTCGCCCGTGGCCTGATGCCACTGTCGGGTGGTGAGGTAGCCTTGGGTTGGCACTGGCCAGAAGTCAGTTGTAGGGGGGGTGTTCTGGGAAAAAGAGTCCGCTTGAAGGGCAACGCCTTCTGGAGCCCAACGCTGCCGCCAAGCCGAATACAGGAAATCGGGGATCCTCGCAGATCCCTCTCCCCTGCATGCCTGCTCCAGTCCAGACCGCAGAGGGCTTTCTCTGCCACTGCCCTCGCACCACGCCTGCACCCAATTCCGTTCCGCTGCCACCGCTCGGCAAA
>NZ_JANSIC010000011.1:0-4285 GCF_047461955.1 Synechococcus sp. R55.7 | reverse complement strand
CTGCCCTCGCACCACGCCTGCACCCAATTCCGTTCCGCTGCCACCGCTCGGCAAACCTTCTCCCAAGCCGCCTCAGGGTGAGCCAACCGCACTTCCGCTTCCGCCCAGTAGCTGTAGAGTTGCGCCGTCCCGGTGCCCCGCGCCTCAGCCGCCTGGAAACACCCCACAGCCTGAACTGGATCCTGCAGATCCAGCCACGCCAGGCCCATCTGTACCCAGGGATCCCCCCACTCAGGGCGCAGCCGCGCAGCCTCCTGCAGAGGGGAAATCGCCTCTCGCAAACGGCCCAGCTTCATCAGGGCCAAGCCCCAGCGCCAAAAACTCTCTGCCGCCGTCGGATCCTGCTGGCAAGCCCGCTCAAACCACTCCGCTGCCGCAGCCCACAGCCGGCTCCGCTCTTGGGTCAGGCCAATGCGGTGAGCAGCCAAAGCCTGGCCAGAAGACAGCTCCAGCCCAGAAAGCCCATCCCCCAACTCCAGAAGCTGCCGATACAGAGCTGCTGCCTGCGGCCAATGGCCCTTCTCCCACAGGCTTTCCGCCAAAGCCTGCAAGCTCCTCAGCAGGTGGTAGACGGCCTCGGATTCGGCCACCCCCCCCGCTTGCAGCATCGCCAAGCCCTCTTGCCACACCAGCTGCGCCTCCAGTTCCCGACCCAGCAGGAGATAGGCGGCTCCCAGCTCCCAATACAGCTCTGGAGAGGGGGATCCCTGCTCGAGCTGTTGCTGTAAAACCTGGGTAACGCGTTCGTAATGCCCCTGCTCCCAATCCTCAAGGAGAAAAGCAGAAGACAACAGATGGGGGGGTAGAGCTGGGTTGGGAGCCATGTCTTTGTGGATGAGAAACAGTGTTACAAACTGCAACAACCTCCCCACTCTGGGCCCGTGCCCCTAGTATTCTAGGCTTGGCTTCCCCCTCAGGGATCGGGCATCGATCCTTCTCAGCTCAGAGAGGGATGCTCCTCCAGTCGTGGGTCAGCCTCTTCACCCCCTTCGATGGCACTGTCCTCGGCCTTTGTCGGCAGTTTTTTCGATCAAAACGGAGTTTAAAAGATCGATGGGTATCAACGTATCCGCTGGCGCAGTCGTTTCCAACCCCCGTCTCTACCAAACCGTGCCTGTATCGACCATCTCCCAGGCGGAACAGCAGGATCGCTATCTGGGACGCACCGAGCTGGATCGCCTCGAGGACTTTTTCTCCAGCGGCCTGAAACGGCTAGAGATTGCCGAGGTCATTGCGGCCAATTCGGAAATCATCGTCAGCCGGGCAGCCAACCGCATCTTCACAGGGGGCTCGCCCATGGCCTATCTGGAGCGGCCAGAAGCGACCCAAGACGAGAAAGAAGCCTTCAAGCTGGGTACTGCCTTCTACGTGGAATCCACCGGCGGATTCATTGAGGCCATCCGCAACATCTTTAGCGCCAGCGGTGTGGAGATTCCCCCCAATTTCCGCCCCATCAACATCTCCCGCTACGGAGCTGCCAACATGCGCAAATCGCTGCGGGATCTGAGCTGGTTTTTGCGCTACGTTACCTACGCCCTGGTGGCCGGGGATCCCAGTATCATCGCCGTCAACACCCGCGGCCTGCGGGAGATCATCGAAAACGCCTGCTCCGCCGAGGCCACCATTGTCGCCATTCAAGAGATGAAGCGGGCAGCGGCTGGCTACTTCCGCAAAGATGCCGAAGCGGTTGCCATCATCAACCAATACTTCGATGTCTTGCTGAGCGAGTTCATCGCTCCCGCCCCTTCCGACAAGCTGCGGCAGCGCAACGCCAGCACCGCCGACGGCCTGCCCCTGCAGGGGCTGCAGCTACCCCAGGTTTACAACTTGGCTGCCGAGAAAGTTCCCGTTTTTGCCATGAAGCCGGGGCTGTCCAACGCCGAGAAGGAAGAAGTCATCAAGGCCGCCTACCGGCAGGTGTTTGAGCGGGACATCCGCCGCGCCTACGGCCTCAAGCTTTCCAACCTGGAGTCGAAGGTGAAAAACGGCGAGATCTCCATGAAGGAGTTCATTCGCCGCCTGGGCAAATCGGAGCTCTACCGCAAGCAGTTTTACGAGCCTTACATTAACAGCCGCGTTGTCGAGCTGGCCTTCCGCCACTTCCTGGGCCGGGCCCCTGAAACCCGCGAGGAAGTGCAGACCTACTTCTCCATCGTCTCCAGCAAGGGCCTGGCCGGCCTGGTGGACGCCCTGGTGGACAGCCGCGAGTACGGGGACTACTTCGGCGAGGAGACGGTACCCTACCTGCGCAAGCTGGGGATAGAAGCCCAAACCAGCGCCAACTGGGGAGCCAAGTTCGACCTCTACACCTACGCTGCCCCCCGCCGCAAGGTGCCCCAGTTCATTACCCTCTTTGCCCGCTACAACCGGCCTCTGCCGGATCAGCATGCCTATGGCTCCGGCAACGACCCGCTGGAGATCCAATTTGGGGCCATCTTCCCCAAGGAAACCCGTTCCCTCAGCGCCCGCCCCGCTCCCTTCAACAAGGATGTCAAGCGCATCCTCATCCGGCGCGGCTTTGCCCTGACCAACGAGCGCACCAATCCCAAGGCAGTGGGGGATCCCGGTAGCCTTGGCCCCAAAGTCTTCAAGCTCACCCAAACTCCCGGCGATCGCAGCCGGCGGCTAGGGGTGCGGGCGGGGATTGTTGGCAGCGAAGTCTCGACGCAAGCGGTGATCCGCGCCTGCTACCAGCAGGTGTACGGTTACATGCCCTACGAAGGCCAACGGCTAACCCGTTGGGAGATCAAGCTGGAGTCGGGGGAAATTCCCGTCAAAGAGTTTGTGCGCCAACTGGCCAAGTCGGATCTCTTCCGCAACAAGTACTGGTCCAGCTTGTATGTCTGCAAAGCCATCGAGTTCATCCACCGCAAGCTACTGGGCCGACCCACCTACGGACGGCAAGAGATGAACCGCCTGTTTGACATTGCCTCCAAGCAGGGGTTCTACGCGGTGGTGGATGCCATCTTGGACGGCGAGGAGTACCAGCGGGTCTTCGGGGAAGATATCGTGCCCTACGAGCGCTACCTCACCCCCGGCGGCCTGGCGCTGCGGCGGATGCGCCCCGGCTCCACCGACATGGCAGTGACCAAGCCCATTCGCACCGACGACGACATCCCTCTCTTTGTCAAGTTGGGTCAGCCTCGGGATATGCCTTCCGGCGAGCTGGAAATCCAGCGGCGGGCCCAGCAGGGGGTGCCCAAGGTACGCCAAGAGATCCCTGTCTTCAAGCTCACCAGCCTGGCCAACAAAGCGAAAGTCAACAACCTCATCCGCGCCGCCTACCGGCAGGTCTTCGAGCGGGATATGGACATCTACAACATCAGCGCCGAGCTCAGCTCTGCCGAGTCCAAGCTGCGCAACGGCGAGATCACCGTCAAGGAGTTCATCGAGGCGCTGGGGTGTTCAGAGCTGTACCGCTCCGAGTTCTATGCCCCCTATCCCAACACCAAGGTGATCGAGCTGGGCACCAAGCACTTTCTGGGCCGTGCGCCCCTCAATCAGCAGGAGATCCGCAAGTACAACCAGATCTTGGCCACCCAGGGGGTGAAAGCCTTTGTGCGCGCCCTGCTGAACACCCAGGAGTATCGGGATCTCTTCGGCGAAGACACGGTGCCCTATCGCCGCTTCCCCACCTTGCCGGCGGCCAACTTCCCCAACACCCAGGAGCTGTACGGTCGCCTTACCAAGCAAAACCGCGAGCTGGTGGTGCCCAGCTTCAGCCCTGTGGGCAATGACCGCAGCTAGATATGGAGCTCTCAACCCCTTCTCTCCTTTTGTGGGAGAGAGAAAAGACAAATTAGCTCCACAAAGGCAGAGGAGACTGGGCTTCATAGCCCAGATGCCGTAGCGCAGCAGGGGTAACCACTCGGCCCCGGGGCGTGCGCTGCAGGTAGCCGATCTGCAGCAGATAAGGCTCATACACTTCTTCAATGGTTTGGGGATCCTCACCCGTCACCGCGGCCATCGTCTCCAAGCCCACTGGCCCTCCACCGAACTGCTCCACCAGCACCGTCAGCAGCTTGCGATCGATCCAATCCAAACCCATGGGATCCACCTGGAACAGCTCCAGAGCGGCTGCTGCCACTTCTTGGCTAATGTGGCCATCCCCTCGCACCTGGGCGTAATCTCGCACCCGCTTGAACAGGCGGTTGGCAATGCGGGGCGTGCCCCGAGAACGGCGGGCGATCTCTGCAGCCCCTTCTGGATCGGTGGAGACATTTAAGAGGCGAGCCGTGCGCAGCACGATCTGCACCAGCTCGTGAGGCTCGTAAAAGCGCAGCCG
>NZ_JANSIC010000010.1:15088-20963 GCF_047461955.1 Synechococcus sp. R55.7 | reverse complement strand
AGCAACAAAAGGTCGCCTTCTCTCTTTCCCAGATCCTGGCGGAAGCTGAGATTGGATAGGTGCTGCCTTTTCCTCCGAAACTGAGCTCTATCTCCTGCCCAATAGGGATCCCATGAGGTTGAAAGCCCTCATTTGATTTTCCTTGCCACACCCTAAAGTTCTCTGGAAGGATGTATACAATGCAGGGATCCAGTGGCCGGTCAGGGGGATCCCTTGGGTCGGGCTCATGGCTTGAGTTTGAGGGGATGTTCTCGGGTCATCCAAGGTGAGAGGGAACTTGAGAAAAATGCAAACTACTGTTTCAGTTTCCACACACTTCTCCACATCCGGAAAGCTTGCTTAGAGATTGAGTTAGAGTGTTTCCAGTCGGTTCCTGCAGTATGCTGCCTTTTCAGGAGGGCAAGACATGAAAGTTGGAGATCGGGTGCGGGTGCGTACCAGCGTGATTGTCTATCACCACCCGGAACATCGCAATCAACCTTTTGACCTCAAAGGTATGGAAGGGGAACTGAAGGCCGTGCTTCGAGATTGGAATGGCCGCCCGATCAGCGCCAATTTTCCCTTTCAGGTGCAGTTTGGCAACAAGTTCCGTGCCCATCTCCAAGCTGATGAGCTAGAGGTGGTTGAGCCGGCCAACTCTGAAGAGCCCGCCGGGACGGCGGCCTAGTTGAGGCCCAACAGCGTGCGGTTGGTTTCCAGAATCGGCCTGATCAACTTGGTTTCTTCGGGGGTGAGGTAATTGGCTATCACTTCTTGTAGGAAGCGATAGGTGGCCTCGCAACTGCGTTGGGTGCGGAAGGCCCGCATTAAGGTCTGGAACCAGTAGAGAAATCGATCTTTGTAGCGCTGCTCATCATCCAAGAGCATGGCTAAGGCCGAGAGGCGCAGAACCCGCACGGTGTCAGCTTTCCACTTGTTGCTGAAGTCTTCCACCCCTCGCATGAGCAAGTAGGGATCCAGCGCGCGCATTTTCATCTCCACATCCCGGATGATCTGGGCTTCCGCCGCCTGGATCTTGCGATAGGCGCTCAGGCGTAGGTCAAAGGAGGCTAGGTAGGTCTCCATGAACTGCAGCTCCTCATCCCTGAGATACCGTCCGTCGGCAGCGATGCTCAGTTCGCGCAGTTGAGTCAGCATAGGGATCCCTGGGCAAGCTGGAATGAGAATGGAAAAAACACCACCTATCCTGGCTGACGGCACAGCCTTGGTCTCTCAATCCTATCCCCAAACTCCCGGCCAGAAGAGGGGAATTGCAGGGATCCCCGGCAACCCTCTCAGTCAGGTTAATATTAATTAACAGTCTGTTGCTGCAAGAACCCACCCGACCCCAGATTGTTACCCACAAGTCGCCATCTGCGAGTTCGATTCAAAAACACCCTTTGGGAGGAAACACTTCCGTGAGTCAGAAAGGTAAAAACAAGAAATGGAGAAGCGCGGGGTTATATGCGCTACTGGCCATCGTCTTGATCTCTTTAGCCACCACCTTCTTGGGTACCCGCCCGGCTGAGCGTTTGGAGATCAGCTACTCCGACCTAATCAGCCGCGTCGAACGGGGCGAGGTCAGCAAAGTTTTGGTGGAGACGGCCCCGGATGGTCGCCAGGTTGCCATCGCCGAGGCAGAAATCAACAACCGCGCCACCCAAGTGCAGGTGAATCTGCCCCCCCTTACCCCTGAGTTTGAGAACACCCTGGTTGCCAACGGGGTGGAGCTGGCGGTACGCCCTGTTCAAGAGGAGGGGCTACTTGGGCGCATTCTCAGCACCTTCTTCCTGCCGGTTTTGCTCTTGCTGGGGCTCTTTTTCCTGCTGCGGCGGGCTCAAAATGGCCCAGGCAGCCAAGCTCTCAACTTCGGCAAATCCAGGGCACGGGTGCAGATGGAGCCGAAAACCCAAATTACCTTCAACGATGTGGCCGGCATCGATCAGGCCAAGCTGGAGCTGGCAGAAGTGGTGGATTTCCTGAAAAACTCAGAGCGCTTCACCGCTTTGGGAGCCAAGATTCCCCGCGGGGTGCTGCTGGTGGGCCCGCCCGGCACCGGTAAGACCCTGTTGGCCCGCGCCGTAGCCGGAGAAGCAGGTGTGCCCTTTTTCTCCATCTCTGGCTCTGAGTTTGTGGAGATGTTTGTCGGGGTCGGCGCTTCTCGCGTGCGGGATCTGTTCGAGCAGGCCAAGCAAAATGCTCCCTGTATCGTCTTCATCGACGAAATTGATGCGGTCGGTCGCCAGCGGGGAGCTGGCTTGGGAGGTGGCAACGACGAACGGGAGCAGACCCTGAACCAGTTGCTCACCGAGATGGACGGTTTTGAGGGCAACTCCGGCATCATCGTCATTGCGGCCACCAACCGCCCGGATGTGCTGGATGCGGCGCTGCTGCGGCCTGGCCGGTTCGATCGCCAAGTTACGGTGGATCGCCCCGACTTCCAAGGCCGCCTGGAGATCCTCAAGGTGCACGCCCGCGGTAAAACTCTGTCTGCCGATGTGGATCTGGAGAAATTGGCCCGCCGTACTCCTGGGTTTACCGGTGCCGATTTGGCCAACCTCCTGAACGAAGCAGCCATTCTGGCAGCCCGCCGCAACCTCACCGAGATCTCCATGGACGAGATCAACGACGCGGTGGATCGGGTGTTGGCCGGCCCAGAGAAGAAGGATCGGCTGATGAGCGAGCGGCGCAAGGAGTTGGTGGCCTACCATGAGGCGGGCCATGCCCTGGTGGGATCCCTTCTGCCCAACTACGATCCCATCCAAAAAGTGACGATCATCCCCCGGGGACAAGCAGGTGGCCTCACCTGGTTCATGCCCAGCGATGACGACATGGGACTAACCACCCGTGCCCATCTGAAGAACATGATGACCGTTGCCTTGGGTGGGCGTGTGGCCGAAGAAGTGGTCTACGGAGAGTCGGAGATCACCACGGGGGCAGCCAGTGACCTGCAACAGGTGGCCCGCATCGCCCGCAACATGGTGACCCGCTTTGGCATGAGCGACCGACTGGGCAATGTGGCCCTGGGCCGCCAATACGCCAACATTTTCCTGGGCCGGGAGATCGCCGCAGAACGGGATTTCTCGGAGGAAACAGCGGCCCTCATCGACGAAGAGGTGCGGCGGCTGGTGAACGAGGCCTACCAACGGGCTACCTACTTGATTCGAGAAAACCGCGCCCTCTTGGATCGGATTGCCCGCCGTTTGGTGGAGGCCGAAACCATCGATGGGGAAGAGCTGCAGACCATCATCGACAACTCTGAGGTGGTGATGCTGCCCCCCGAAGAGGAGCCAGAGCCGCTGACTCTGCCTATGGCCGTCAACGCCAGCGCCTAGTCTCTTTTCCCCAAGCGCAAACCCGGGATCCCTGCTTTTCCTCTTGAGGAGAGAGGGATCCCAATGTTTTGTATGATTTGCGCTGGGAGAGGGGGAGTCCACCCTAGCCGGCAACAGCCGAACCCAACAAAGTCCGGCTCGCCTCTGCTTCCAGGGGCTGAGGCTCGTAGATTTTCAGCACGTACTCCGCTACCATGCGGTCGGTGTTGAAAACGGGGTTGAGGGTGCGGATCGCCTCCTTCATGCGGGCAATCCAACGACGTGGGATCCCTTTCTCATCCCGGTCGTAGAACATGGGGATTACTTCATACTCCAACAAGTCGTAGAGGGAGTTGGCGTCCAAGTCGTCTTGGGCAGCGGGATCCAGACCTTCGATTTCTTGGCCAATAGCCCAGCCATTGCGACCGTTGTAACCTTCGGGCCACCAGCCATCCAGCACCGACAAATTCAATCCCCCGCTGAAGCCCACCTTTTGTCCTGAGGTGCCGGAGGCCTCCAGAGGGCGTCGCGGGTTGTTCAGCCACACATCGACCCCCTGCACCAAATTGCGAGCGACATAGGCATCGTAATTTTCGATGAAGGCGACCCGGTTGGCCACCTCAGGCCGGTTGGACCATTCCACCACCCGCTGGATCAGGCGCTTGCCCCCTTCGTCCCGGGGATGGGCCTTGCCGGCGAAGATAATCTGTACAGGGTACTCTTTGTTGGTGAAGATGCGGGTAATTCGCTCCAGATTTCGCAGGATCAAATCTCCTCGCTTGTAGGTGCTGAAGCGACGGGCAAACCCAATCGTCAAGACCTTGGGATCCAGCAACTGGTTGACCGCTTGGATGCGCTCATTGCTTTCGCCGCGATTGCGCCGGGCCCGCAACACCCGGTGACGGGTAAAAGACACCAGCCGCTCCCGCAGAGCCTCTTTGCGCCGCCACAGTTCTTCATCTGGGATCTCTTCCACCTTGGCCCACAGTTCCGGGTCTGACACCCGCTCCGGCCAATCGGGGCCCAAGTACTGGTCGTAGAGGTTCCAAAAAAGAGGGGAAACCCAGGTACGGGCGTGAACCCCATTGGTAATGGAGCTGATGGGCACCTCATCCACCGATCGCTCAGGGTAGAGCACATGCCACATTTCGCGAGAAACCCGTCCGTGGAGCTTGCTTACGCCATTGGCTGCCCGCGCGTACCGCAAAGCCAGCACCGTCATGTTAAAGCGCTCCCAGGGATCCCCGGTGCGCCGAGCTCCCAAGGCCAAAAATTGTTCCCGCGTCAGGCCCAGTTGTGGCCAGAAAGAGGCAAAAAAGGCATCCATTTCATTGGGGCTAAAGGCATCGTGGCCAGCCGGCACCGGTGTATGGGTAGTAAACACACATTTTTCCCGCACCTTGGCCTCCGCCGTCTCGAAGGGGGTGCCCCGCGCCACTTCCTCCCGCAGCAACTCCAGCGTTAGGAAAGCAGCGTGCCCTTCATTCATGTGATAGACCATGGGATCCAAACCCAACTGGCGCAGCAGACGCACCCCACCGATACCCAGGATGCACTCTTGGGCGATGCGAGTATCGGTGCTGCCCCCGTAGAGGTGGGCGGTAATCCAGCGGTCAATGGGGTCGTTCTCCGGCAGGTCGGTGTCCAGCAGAAAAAGAGGTACCCGGCCCACGTCCGCCCGCCAGGCCCGCGCCTTCACCAACCGCTGCCGCATCGCCACTTCCACCAACAGAGGGCTGCCATCCGGCTGGCGCACCAGAGTCAACGGCAGAGACTCAAACTCAGAGTCTTCGTAAAGCTCCCCCTGCCAGCCATTGTTGTCCAGGCGCTGTTGGAAGTAGCCCTGACGGTAGAGCAACCCGATGGCCACCAGGGGCACTCCCAAATCTGAAGCCGACTTGAGGTGATCGGCGGCCAACATACCCAGCCCGCCAGAGTAGGTGGGCAAAGACTCGTGCAAGCCGTATTCGGCACAGAAATAGGCAATAGGACGCTGCCAGTCGTAGGTTTTCATGGTGCGCTTGGCCCAGGTATCCTCAGCCGCCATGTACTTCCGATAGGACTGCACCATCCGGTTCAACGTGTTGAGGTAGTTCACATCGGTGGCCAAGGCTGCCAACCGCAAGTAGGAAACCTCCTCCAGCATGCGCACCGGGTTGTGGGAGGTTTTTTCCCACAGGGCGGGATCCATTTCCCGGAAAATGGTGAGGTGATCGGGGTTCCAGGTCCACCAATAGTTGCGGGCGATCTCGCACAGGGGCGTGAGCGCTTCCGGCAGCACCGGACAACGTTCGGGAAAAGCAGGAGCTAAGGTGGCAATGGACATAGGACAGATACCTGGGGTTAAAGTTATGGGCTCGAAAAAGAAGAGGTAGAGGTCGATGCTGGTAAACGTATCTCAATTATTATTGAGCCGATCCTGAGGATTCTGAGGGGGGAATTCAAGATCTCTACAAAATCTTCAGGGGACGTAACCCAAATTTTCCAGGGCTTCTCCCGATCTTGCCACAGCAGCGCGGAGCCTTCAAAAGCAGCGTTCACAGGCAGCCCAGCTTTCGATTCCGGCAGAAGCTGCCCGTCTA
>NZ_JANSIC010000010.1:0-14988 GCF_047461955.1 Synechococcus sp. R55.7 | reverse complement strand
AAAGCAGCGTTCACAGGCAGCCCAGCTTTCGATTCCGGCAGAAGCTGCCCGTCTAGAAGCTGCCCGTCTATCTTCAGAGATGGTGCAACGTTAGAGTTAACTCAAAGTTAACAAAATCTACAGAACCCCAACGAACCCTTGGGGAACCCCTCCGGTTCAATTAAAATGCTGCTTCTCATAAGCTCTTAAAAACTGCAGCCGCTTTTGCTACCAATCGATGATTTTGTTGGCTTCTCCTTGAAGTTGAGCCTTAACGTCCTTCCACCACTGCCAGACTGGTGTTGCGGTAGTAGTGGCTGAGGATCTGTTGGTAAGAGTAGTTTTGGCTGGCCAGGGCGGCAGCTCCCCACTGGCTCATGCCCACCCCGTGCCCGTAGCCCCGCCCATGAATCTCAAAGAAAGCTGGGAATGTCCCTGCCACAGGAGCCAAGCTGGCTGTAGTGGCGGCCTCTCCGCGTGGACTAATGGCAATCTTTGTGCTGCGCAACCCAAGAGCCCGACGAAAATCGCCGGCATTGAGATCTTTGATCCCTTGGGATCCCGTCAAGCGCACCGTGATTGCCCGTCCCCACGGGGAGCTGCGCAGCACCTCAACAGAACGAATAGCCCCGATC
Source organism: Synechococcus sp. R55.7 (assembly GCF_047461955.1). Taxonomy (NCBI): domain Bacteria; kingdom Bacillati; phylum Cyanobacteriota; class Cyanophyceae; order Synechococcales; family Synechococcaceae; genus Synechococcus; species Synechococcus sp. R55.7. The sequence goes on along the minus strand of NZ_JANSIC010000010.1, from coordinate 14,374 downwards.
CCGGCAGCCAACTGCTGAATCTGCTGGGCAGGAACGGTGGCCGTCCAGCTAAACACGGGTGAGTGGTGATCGAAATCGGGCACCCCCTGTAAGTAGGGCCGCGACTCTAACCAGACATTGCCTGCATCATCCGTATGTCCCCCCGCAGAGGAGTGGAAAACCGCATTGATCAACTGCCCCTGGTAGATGAGAACCTGCCCGGCGGTCTCACGGGCAGCCGCTTGGGTACGGCTGGATTCGGCAGCCACTCCCTTGTAAACCTGCCAATCAATCCCGTTTCCTAAGTCAAAAGGCTGCTGGGAACGGCGACTGCGGTGGTAGAGGGCATAGGTGCGGGAGGCCACGGCTTGGGCTTTGAGAGCCTCCATGGGAAAACGGTGTCCCATCTCGCTGCCCACTACGCTGGAAACGTAGTCTTCCAAGCCAACTTGGTTGATGGCAATCACCCCACGCTCGCCGGGGATCAACTCCACCAAGCCACGGTACCAATTCTGGTCGATAAACACTAACCCATCGGAGGTGGTGGGCTGTAGGTAAAGACGTTCTCCCTGTTGGCCGGCCAAACTGACTGCTGAACCCGAACGGCTGGCCTGCAGCGGTTGCATGGCCTGCACCTCTGCCAGCGGCTGTCCCTGGGCATTCAATAGGCGGGCTCCGGTAGAGCTGCCGACGGTGACCTGGGGCTTGTTGACGGCAATACCTACCCGCAGCAGCACCCGTGCCTGCACCGGAAAGGTCAAGCACAGCCAAGCCCAAACCAGAAGGGCAATACTCCTAAGCCAAGCTGATGGGAGAGGAGAAAAGGAGAGGGCAATAGTCACACACCAATCCTCTGTGAAAGACTACCCGCCGCTGGGCATAGCCAGCGAGGGATCCCGGACAAGTCGGGTTTTGAGAATCCAGGCATAGGGACGACGCACCCTCAACAACCCAAGCGGCCACCGTTGGGCTCAAGAGATCCCGCACTCGGAAAGCCTTTTTTGAGGCTGGTGCGGGATCCCGGGCAAGGGCCAGCCGAACCCGTTATGACAGTATCAAAAACATCCTGCAGATGCACGACTTCAACCCAGAATTTTCCGCCCCCAGTCCCTCGGTCAGGATTCAGCCGGCTCAGAGGGGATCCCGCGGCGGCGGCAAAACCACTGCTGCAATAGGCGGCGACACTCGGCCTCGCAGACTCCGCCGATGACCTCCGGGCAATGGAAGCTGGCGGCAGAAGCTGGCAAATTGAGCACGCTGCGCAGTGCTCCGGCCTTGGGATCATCGGCGCCGTAGATTACCTGGGCCAGCCGCGATTGGCTGATTGCCCCCGCACACATGGGGCAGGGCTCCAGGGTCACATACAGCCGACAGCCCTGCAGCTGCCAATCGCCCAAGCGCTGCCCTGCCTGCCGTAGGGCCAGAATCTCCGCATGGGCCGTGGGATCCCGATCCCGTTCCCGCCGGTTACTGCTCAGGGCCAACAGCTGTTCCCCTGGCCCGACCACCAGAGCTGCCACCGGAACCTCTCCGGCTTCTCCCGCTTGCTCAGCTTCTCGCAAGGCCAACTGCATCCAGGCGCGGTGGCGCTGCCACAGATCCCACCCTTGCGGCTCGGAGGAATGGAGCATACTCGGATCCCCGATCATTTTGGGCGTTTCGAGCACTGCCTCTGTCCGCAAGATTTGCTAGGGTAAGCACACATACCCCGAACATCCAAAAGTAAAGAGTAGGAATAGATAGAATAGACCAGGAGTGAACTGGGTCTTGATGGCGTAAGTCGGGGGATCGGGTTCACGCCTTTTGAGTCTTGGCGATACGGCTTAGCTTTGGGAGGGAGCATGGCGCGGATTCTACGGCACACACTTTTGGCGATGGCTCTGTTTGGTGGAGGCGTCGCAGGTGGGGTCTGGCTATCGTCTCGAGCGGGGCAGGAGTGGTTACAGCAAACTCCCCTGGTCACTTGGACGCGACGGGCCAGTGAGGGAGTGGGATCCCTTTTGCCCTGGTCTGAGCCCCGCCCTGAGGCTGCGAATTCTGCTCCTCCCGCCGATGCTGTCCGGCCTTCCAATTTTATTGCTGCAGTCGCCCAAAAGGTCGGCCCAGCGGTGGTGCGCATCGATGCCACCCGCACCGTGTCGAGGGGGGTCAACCCAGAACTGTTCAACCAGCCCCTGTTTCGCCGCTTCTTTGGGGATCAACTACCGCAGTTGCCGCAGGAGTTTCGGCAAGAAGGCACCGGATCGGGGTTTATCATCGACGCCAGTGGCCTGATCCTCACCAACGCCCATGTGGTGGAAGGCAGCGAGCGAGTCAGGGTTCACCTGCTGGATGGGCGCACCTTTGAAGGGGAGGTGAAGGGCTCAGACCCGGTTACCGATATCGCGGTGATCAAGATTGAGGGGGAGAATCTGCCCACGGTTACCCTGGGCAACTCTGACTTGGTGCGACCAGGGGATTGGGCTATTGCCATTGGCAACCCGCTGGGCCTAGACAATACCGTGACTGCCGGGATCATCAGTGCTGTTGGGCGCTCCTCCGGGCAAATTGGAGCTGTCAACAAGCGGGTGACTTTCCTGCAAACGGATGCGGCCATTAACCCCGGCAACTCGGGTGGCCCACTGCTGGATGCGGAAGGCCGCGTGATTGGGGTGAATACGGCCATCTTCCAGCGAGCTCAGAGCGTCGGCTTTTCCATCCCCATCAACCGCGCCATGGAAATTGCCGAGCAATTGATCCGGAATGGTCGGGTAGAGCACGCTTTCTTGGGCATTCGCATGATCACCCTCAACCCCGACATTGTGGCCCGCCTCAACCGCGACCCCGCTCGCCCCACCACGCTGACGGTGGAAGAAGGGGTCTTGATCGGGCAGGTGATTTCGGGATCCCCGGCTGAGGAGATTGGCTTGCGGGAGGGGGATGTGATCACTGAAATCAATGGGCAGGCCATCCGCGATGCTGAGCAGGTGCAGCAGTTGGTGGAAGCCGCTGGGGTGGGCAATACGCTGACGCTGCGGGTCATCCGAAATGGACAGGCACGCACCTTCCAGGTGAAAACTGGAGTGCTGCCCTCGGACTTCTAGGGGGCTCCATAGGCCAGCAACTCTCTGATCCCTGTGACAGAATGGCAGTAGGGGCAGGGATCCAGATATGGCTTGGGCAGTTGGTGAACAATTGCAAGGGGGACGCTACCGCATCGAGGCCGTTTTGGGGGAGGGGGGCTTCGGCATCACCTACCGGGCCTGGGATAGCGTTCGCGCCGACCAGGTGGTTATCAAAGTTTTGAACGACAGCCTTCGTGAGGATCCCGACTATCCCCACTTCCAGCAGAACTTCATGAATGAGGCGCTGCAACTGGCCCGCTGCCGCCACCCCCATGTGGTGAAGGTGGAAGAGGTGATCTGGGAGCAGGAGCGCTGGTGTATTGTGATGGAGTACATCCGCGGCCAGACTCTGCACCAGCTTCTGCGGCAAAAAGGGCCGTTGCCCCTGCCGGAAGCCCTGCGCCTGACGCGGGAGGTGGGATCCGCCCTGATGGCCCTGCACGAACAGGGGATCCTGCATCGGGATGTGAAGCCATCCAACATCATGGTGCGGGAGGGATCCGGGCAGGCAGTTTTGATCGACTTTGGCCTAGCTCGCGGCTACACCCAAGGTCTGATCCAACGCCACACCTCCTACGGCACCGATGGCTATGCTCCTCTAGAGCAATACGACAGCTTGCGCCGCCGCGGCGCCTTCACCGATGTCTACGCCTTGGCAGCAACCCTCTACACGGCGCTGACGGGGATGGTGCCTATGTGTGCGCCAGTGCGGGCCACAGGCCGCCAGTTGGATACCCCTCGCAGCCTTAACCCCAACATTCCCGAGGTTGTGGAGGCTGCCATTCTCAAAGGGATGGCTCTCCACCCAGAAGAGCGCCCGCAAACCATGGCCGAGTGGCTGGCACTGTTACCGGCAGAAGCCTCTCAACAAGGGAGGAAGCCGGTTGCTTTTGAGCCAGCCATCCGCACCCAAGAGCTGAGGGAGCTGGAGCAGATCTTGGCCCAGCCTCCAGAACCCCAAGACGAGCTGGAACAGCTCCTGTCCCGGCACTCGGCGGAAGAGCTAGAGCAACTGGTGGCACCTCCCACCCCTGCCACTGCCAAAAAAGCTGGAAGAGAAGAGGGATCCGGATCCCTGATTTTTCCTGAGGTCTGTCCAGAGGAGAGAGGGAAGGGGGGATCCCTGCCCGGAACTCTCTCTTGGCCAGAGTGGGTGGGGGAAGCAGCCCCTGCCTTGCAAGGTCTGTGGGATCGGCTGCGAGCGGGGCAGTGGGGGGAGGCGGATCGCTGGACGACAGCCCTGATGCTGAAGCTTGCTGGGCGCTCGCAAGTGGGCTTTTTTGATCCCAAGGATGTTCAGGCCTTCCCCTGCCCCATGCTGCGGCTGATTGACCAACTGTGGGTGCGGGCCAGCCATGGGCGCTTTGGCTTTACCGTCCAGAAGCAACTTTGGCAGGAGTGTGACCCGGAGGGAAGAGGAGGGATCCGTTCGGGCTCCTTCTCAGCCTTGCCCCGCGAAGACTGCATGGGGGAAAGAGTCGGCTGGCAGGTGCAGGGCCGCTGGCTGGGGTATGGGGAGCTCACAACCCGTCTGGCAGCGCCTAAGGGTCATCTGCCGGTGGGCTTTTTTTGGGGCTACTCAGGTGGCCTACGTGCGGCGCTGCTGATGCTGGATCGGGCGGTATTGAAAAAGTTCAAAGCCTGCCTGTAAAAAACTCCCCCCTCCCAAAGGGAGAGGGGCTGGGGAGTGAGGGGATAGAAAGCCCTAGTAGCGGTGCACCAGCTTGTTGATGGGCTTGAAGATGTCTGCCTCAAACTTTTTGCCCTTGAGCATGCGGTTCCAATAGAGCCAGGGTAATAGATGCACCTTGGCTAGGTACATGGAGTAGCGCTCCCGCGTCGGATCCAGCGGGAAGGAGGGAGCCAGTTTCCCCCCGTAGGCAAACTCCGCCATGATTAGGGAGTTATAGCCTGTGATCAGGGGACAACAGGTGTAGCCATCATACTGGGCCACCGGGGGCTTGGACTGCATGGCAGCCAAGAGATTTTCGGCCAGTACCGGCGCTTGCTTGCGGGCGGCAGCCGCCGTTTTGGACGTTGGCAGAGAAGAGGCATCTCCCAAGGAAAACACGTTGGGGTAGCGGGTGTGCTGCAGCGTTGCCTTATCCACATCCACCCATCCTCCCGGCCCGGCCAGGGGGCTGCGCTTGACAAAGTCCGGAGCGCTCATGGGCGGAGCCACGTGGATCATGTCGTAGTGCAGGCTCACCTCTTCTTTGCCATTGTCGGTGGTGACTTCAAAGATGGCTTCCTGAGTCTCAGGCCGGATGGCTTTGAGGTTGTGCTTGAATTTCACCTGGATCCCTCGCCGCTCTACCACCTTCTCCAGGGCAGCACTGTACTCCGGCACGGCAAAGAGAGTGGGAGTGGCTGTGCAAAAGAGAACCTTGGTGTTGACGCCAACCCCACTTTTGCTTTTGAAGACATCGTCGGCCATGTACATGATTTTTTGAGGGGCGCCGCCGCACTTGATTGGCGTAGCCGGGTACGTGAAGATGGCTGTTCCCCCCTTGAAGTTGCGGATGGTCTCCCAAGTGTAGGGGGCGTAGTCCTTGGAGTAGTTGCTGGTTACTCCTCCTTTGCCCAGCGCCTCCGGCAAGCCCTCGATCAAGTGCCAGTCGATTTGGATCCCTGGGGCAACGATGAGGTAGTCATACTGAATGATCTGCCCGCTCTCTGTGATCACGCGGTTGTGATCCGGATCTAACTCCGCCACGCGTGCTTGGATCCAGGTGGCTCCCTTGGGGATCACAGTCCTTTCGTCCCGGATAAACTTGGCCAGGGGGGCAATACCTCCCCCTACCAATGTCCAGCCCGGCTGGTAGTAGTGCTTGTCGGATGGCTCGATGATCGCGATGTCGAGGTTACGCTTGCGCTCCAGCAACTGGGCCGCTGCGCTGATGCCGGCAGCCCCTCCTCCCACTACAACAATTTGATGGTGAATGACAGGTTGCGAAGTTCTGGAGATGGATCCCTCGACGCCAGGGCGCCCGTTCGTTTGGGTGGAGGCGGGTGGGGATTGGGTTTTGAGTTCCATTGGCTTAGTAGTCGTTGACACAGCAGTTTCCTCAAACAGAACTGAACTTGAGCTCAAGAAGCTGTTTAGTTTAATGCGGAAGAACCTGTTAAATGACAGCCAACAACCCCGAACTGGCAATCCGTAGAAGACTCTGCAGATTGCCAGCCTTCAGGAGCTGCAGCTGGGAAACAAGCGTAATCATAACACCCGATAAGAATATAGCCATTTTTTCAAGCTGTCGAGAATTTGAGGCAAATCTTAGCCTAGGACTTAGGCTTTGTTGACGCTGGTGGCAGCAGTGGCATCTCGGAGGATGAGCAGCATCCGCTAGGCTGTGGACTGTACGAAGGATTTGCCGCTGGGTTCACGGCTGGCCTTCAAGTTCTGTTGCGATTCAACTGGAGACCTTCATCACGATGGCAAAATCCATCCCTGCTGGCTCATTGCCGGTTGCTCCCTGGCACGCTCTGCCCGAAGAGGATGTTGCCCGCCAAATTGTTGCAGAGGAACTGCCTCTGGCAGCGCTTTTGGAGCGGGGTCTATCTCAGGCTGAGGTGATCCAACGGCAGAAGCAATATGGCCCCAACGAGCTAAAGGCCAAGGCGGCTACCCCGGCCTGGGTGAAGTTTCTGCAGCAGTTCAACCAATCCTTGCTCTACATCTTGATGGTTGCCGGGGCGGTCAAGGCGTTCTTGGGATCCTGGCGCAATGCCATCGTGATCTGGGCGGTGGTGGTGATCAACGCCCTCATCGGCTACATCCAGGAGTCCAAAGCGGAGGAAGCGATTGCCGCTCTGGCTCGGTCGGTGGTGACGGAGGTTACTGTCATCCGGGAGGGGCAAAAACTGCGGGTGCCCTCGCGGGAGCTGGTGCCGGGGGATGTGGTGCTGCTGAGTTCGGGAGATAAGGTGCCCGCCGACCTGCGCTTGCTAAGCGTGCGCAACTTACAGGTGGATGAATCGGCCCTGACAGGGGAGTCGGTGCCGGTGGAAAAACGGCTGGGATCCCTGGCGGAAGACACACCCCTAGCCGACCGCCAGAACATGGCCTATGCCGGCAGCTTTGTTACCTTCGGCCAAGGAGCAGGGGTGGTGGTGGCCATTGGCAAGCAGACTCAAACAGGCCGTATCTCGGAGTTGGTCGAAAAGGGGGGATCCCTGCAAACTCCCCTAACACGCAAGTTCGAGGAATTCAGCCTCATGCTGCTCAGGATCATCCTCAGCTTGGCCGGGCTCACCTTTTTGGTGGGATTGGCTCAGGGACAGGGGGCGGCCAGTGTCTTTGAGGCGGCAGTGGCGCTGGCGGTGAGTGCTATCCCCGAAGGCTTGCCAGCGGTAGTCACTGTAACCTTGGCGATTGGGGTTTCCCGCATGGCAAAACGCCACGCCATTATCCGCAAGCTGCCGGCGGTGGAGACCCTGGGCAGCGCTACGGTAATTTGCTCTGACAAAACCGGCACCCTCACGGAAAACCAGATGACGGTGCAGGCCATCTACGCCGGATCCCAGCTCTACCAAGTTACGGGCAGTGGCTACAGTCCTCAGGGACAAATCCTGGCCCAGGAGGGGGGTGATCCAGTGGAAGTGGAGCGGCTGCTGGCGTTACAGGCTTGTCTCTTGGCCGGCTGCCTCTGCAATGACACCCGTCTGCAACCCAAAGACAACGGCCAGTGGGAGGTGGTAGGGGATCCCACCGAGGCGGCTCTGCTTGTGGCAGCCCAGAAGGGGGGTCTGGATCTGGAAGAACTGCAGCGCCGCCGCCCTCGCCTGGACAGCATCCCCTTTGAATCCGAGTTTCAGTACATGGCCACCCTGCACCGGCTGGGGCCAGAAGAGCATTGCCTCTATGTCAAGGGATCCGTAGAGGCTCTCTTGTCCCGCTGCCATAGCCAGATGGGATCCCAGGGGGAGATCCAGCCTCTGGAAGAGGAGCGGATTCGCCAGCAGGTGGAGGCCTTGGCACGGCAGGGGCTGCGAGTTCTGGCCTTTGCCCAAAAAACCGTCCCCAGCAGCCAAACTCGGGTGGATCACCCCGATCTGGAAGGGGATCTGGTTTTCTTGGGATTGCAAGGAATGATCGACCCGCCGCGGCCAGAGGCCATTGCGGCAGTGCATTCCTGCCAAACGGCTGGGATTCAGGTGAAGATGATCACCGGCGACCACGTGCTCACGGCTCAGGCCATTGCCGAGCAGATGGGCTTGGGCGGTGGCAAACCAGTCAAAGCCTATAGCGGCCAGGATCTGGAGCGGCTCAGCCCCGAGAAGTTTGTTACAGCCGCCAATGAGGGATCCGTCTTCGCACGGGTGGTGCCAGAGCAAAAGCTGCGCCTGGTGGAAGCTCTGCAAGCGCGGGGGCAGATCGTGGCCATGACCGGCGATGGCGTCAACGACGCTCCGGCCCTAAAGCAAGCAGATGTGGGGATTGCCATGGGGCGAGGCGGCACCGAAGTGGCCAAAGCTGCTGCCGACATGATCCTGACCGATGACAACTTCGCCTCCATTGAGGCAGCCGTTGAGGAGGGGCGCACGGTTTACAACAACCTGCTCAAAGCCATTGCCTTCATCCTGCCGGTGAACGGGGGGGAATCGATGACGATTCTCCTCAGCGTGCTGCTCAACCGCGAGCTCCCCATTCTGGCCATTCAAGTGCTGTGGCTCAACATGATCAACTCCATCACCATGACGGTGCCTCTTGCCTTTGAGCCGAGCACAGGCCGAGAGATGACTCGCCCACCGCGGGATCCGGAGGCCAACTTGCTCTCTCCTAGGCTGCTGCAGCGCATCCTGCTGGTGTCCGTGTTCAACTGGATCTTGATCTTCGGGGTTTTTGAATACATCGAACAAACCACCGGCAACCTTAACCTGGCCCGCACCATGGCCATCCAAGCGTTGGTGATCGGGCGAATTTTCTATTTGCTCAGCCTCAGCCAGGCCATTCCTACCCTGTTGGGCCGTGGACGTGCCAGCCAATTGGAGCGCCATGAGCGCCTCATGGACACAGCGGCCATTGCCATCGGCATTGGGGCGGCCATCCTGCTGCAGATCCTCTTCAGCCAGTGGAGCCTGTTCAACATTATCTTCGACACAGCACCCCTGTCTTGGGAGCAATGGGGCTTTTGTTTGCTGGTGAGCTTGCCACTCATCGTTGTCTCAGCGGCAGCCAATCGAGTGGATCCTGAATGAATAACTTGCTTTGGGCAACTCGCGCTCACTGCGCTCCCATCTGAAGAAGTGCCGAAGAGGGGATCCCTCAGCCATTACTCAGATGTAGCCGGCCTCTGCCAAGAGATAAAAATGCCTGCTGGCCTAGGTCTGATGGCATCCAGCTTCACACCGCTCTGGCTGTCTTTTCGACCGATTTGCGCAAGGCAATCACCATCTCAGCGGCGGTTTTTTGGAAAGTCGAGCCTGTTTTCTGGCTGTGATCAGAGTTTGGGGCAGCCGACGAGTGGGGATGAGGCTGTAGAAAGCGGTGAGTCGGATCTACACCGCGGTACTACCCCCAAGGCGATCTTTTGTCAGCTCCATCCACAAAAGCCCCAGCACTCTTCAGGGCTTGAGTTCTTTTTGCCCCCATCACCTTTTGGCAAGGGCAGGAACACCTCTTGAGGGAGACGAGGTTTTTCCTTCGGAGCTGCTGGCTCAAGGAACAAGAGAAAAACCTGTCTTCAAAAAAGTCTCAGACTTTCGGTTGCAGGAGTACATCACAAGGGTATGATCTTAAGAGAAGGATGTAGGACATTAAAAAATGTCAGATATACCACCACAACCTTTAACCGGGAAGGCTCTGCTCCAGAAGGTCGAAGCGTTGGGGCATCTTCCACGCCGAGAAACGGCAAAGCGATGTGGCTATGTAACCATGACCAAGACCAACAAGCCTCGCGTCAACTTGAATGAGTTCTATGACGCGGTGCTGGCGGCAAAAGGTCTGAGTCTCAGCCCAAGTTCCAGCCGGGACAAGCGCGGTCGTGAACCAACCTTTCGAGTCAGCGTCCACAAAAATGGGCAGTTGATCATTGGGTCGGCCTACACCGAAAAAATGAATCTCAAACCCGGGGATGAGTTCGAGATTCAGCTAGGTTACAAGCACATTCACCTCAAGCAAGTGCTAAACGGCCAGGTGGTGGAGGAGTCAACCCCAAGTAAAGAAGCTTCCCCCAAAGCGACTCGCGGTCGCCGGAAAAAAACTGCTGGGGCTTGAGCCGCTGCCGGGCCGGGAGTGAGGAGAAGGGATCCAGTTGACGAACTGTCACTGCGCAGCTTTCTTCCCGCTTTGCCCTCTTTAAGATGGGATCCAAAGCCTAGGTTCACCGATCTTGCTGACCCTAGATAAGGATCCCTATGCAACAGAAGGTTCAGCCACCCCTCAAGTTTTTGCCGCCGCGATTGACGCCTTGGGTCGTTCATTTCGCTCAAGCAGGCTTGCCCCTTTGGTTGCGATGGACCAAAGGGATCCCTCGCGTTGAAGTAGAGGGGGGAGAGCGTTTGGCTCAGCTTTATCAGCAGTTTGAGGCGGGCAAGATTCGCCTGTTGGTGGCGTTTCGACACCCGACCCTCGATGATCCCCCCTGCTTGATGTACTTGTTCGCCCATCTCCTGCCGCAGGTGGCCCAACGCCAGGGGATCCGCTTTCGGGGCCGGCCCCACGTTTTGTTTGTCTACGACCGCGGCCTACCTCTGTGGCTGGGATCCGTTGCCCGTTGGGGCTTGCCGCGCTTGGGCGGGATCCCGATTTTGCGAGGCCGTCTGGATCGGGCAGGGCTAAAAAGTTCTCGTGAGCAGTTTGTATCGGGCCGATATCCGCTGGCGGTAGCTCCAGAAGGAACGATCAACGGTATGAGCAGTCTTCTCAACCCGTTGGAGCCGGGGGTAGCCCAGATGAGCTTTTGGGCGGTGGAGGATCTGCACAAGGCGGGACGGCCAGAGCAGGTGCTGATCTTGCCGGTAGGCCTTCGCTATTCCTACCTGCGGGATCCCAGTGCCGCTCTGAATAGATTGCTCAGCCGCATGGAGGCCGATTGCAAGCTGCCACCCCCGCGCTCAACCCATGCCAGTCAGGCCTTTTTGCTGGCCCGTATCCTTCGCTTGGGAGAACACCTGCTCCAGGTCATGCAGACCTTCTATGAGCGCTTTTATGCCCCTGCCCTTCCTGCTGCAGATAGAGCCCAAGTTAAAGAGGGGGATCTGTTGGCGCGTCTTCAAAGCTTGTCAGATCTGGCCCTGCGGGTGGCCGAGCAACATTTCGGCCTAGAGCCTCAAGGAGACTTCATCGAGCGGCGGCACCGCATCGAACAGGCGGGCTGGGCCTGGATCTACCGCGAAGATATTGCCGATATTGCTGGTCTCTCGGCTCTGGAGAGGGGGCTGGCCAATCGAGTGGCTGCTGAGGCCAGTTTTCACCTCTGGCACATGCGCTTGGCGGAAACCTTGATGGTGTTTGCGGTGCGCCCCATGCCCGAGCAGCCCAGTCTAAGTCTAGACGAGTTGGCGGAAACCGCCCTGCGCCTCTGGAGTCTGCTGGCTTGGATCAAAGGAGAAAATCCCGTCGGAACTGCTCCCCCCCGCTTGGGCCCCCGCCTGGCGCGTTTCAGCATTGGGGATCCCCTCTCGGTTTCCGAACGCTGGCCCGCCTACCAGGCCAACCGCCGACAAGCCGTACAAGCCCTCACCCAAGATTTACAAGCAGAAATGGAGCGGCTTATCAAAGGGATCCCGTGCTCCCCTGCGGTCCTCCCTGCTGTCTGACATGCCTAGTCGGCTCAGGGGCAAAAAGTGTAACAATTCCTGAGACATCTTGTGAGATATTTCGTGAAAGTAAGACGAACTTTTGCATTATCTGACAAGCAGGTGAAGGAAAGGGGAAGTTTCTGGCTCTTGGGGTAGAAAGGGGGCAGAAAGGAAGTGAGGCTCGTTGGCTTGGTCTATGTCTGATGAGCTGCTCCGCGCCATTCGCAGACGCGACCTGGAGGCCGCCACTTCAGCCGTGCAGCATTTGCGTTCTCGCCATTTAAGTGAAGCTGTGATCACCTCGATGGTGATGGTGGCCGTGGAGCGGTTGGCATGGGATGAAGGCGACCGGGCCGCCGCCAGTTGGTTACTGCGTCGCTGCTCCAGACGACGGCGCTGAAGGGATCCCTGCCCACATTGATTGTCTCGGGCCGTTGCTCTACGAGCTGTTTCAAGAACGCTGGGCCGAGATCCAACTCGGTCATGGGGTGGAAGGAGGAGTGCTGGAGCTGGCTTTTGAAAAGCCGACGGCTTTGTGCATGCTCTACGACGGCTACCTGACAGTGGCCACCGAAACTTGGCACCTGCATTTGTGCCTGGAGGAGCACCAAGGCGGCCCCTACCGCAAGACCCCACCCGAGCTGCGCCGCAAAAGATGGGTTAGCCGCGCCGCTCTCTACCGCCGTCTCAATCCCCAGAACCAGCCCCGCAGGTGGGGGATCCAGACTGTCTGTCGCTCCAGCCGTTGCTATCCTTCCCGCAACTATCAACCGGTTGTGGAAGCTCTGGAATCTGCCCGCCGAGAAGTCAACCTGGATGTACCGGTCATAACCTCAGGTTGTCTAGAAGTTTGCCAACAGCGACCGGTGGTTTTTTACTCTGGCGACCGCACCTGGTACAAGCGGGTTACTCCGCCAGTAGCGGGACAACTTGTCCACGAGCACCTGCTTAGGAATTGTCCCCTAAAAGCCCATCTTTTCCCAGGAGATTAGCCTATGGTCAGCCTACAGCCGCTTGTTCAAGCCCTTCCCGAAGCTCCTCGCCGAATCCCAGCCTCTATTTGGCTACAGGCTACCCAAGACTTGGCCCAGCCTATTCACCACCCTTGGCTGCCTGAGCAATATCGCCTATACCTGTACGCTGCCCTTTGTTGCTATCGGCATCATTGCAGGCACCAGGTTAACTCGCCAAAGGGCGATCATCAGCGCTTTGATGATTTGGCTGGCTAACCAAATCTTTGGCTACACCTGGCACAGCTATCCCCGCACCACACCACACGCCCCAACCCTCTAGTTTCCTGCGGTGGAGCACAGCATGCAGACCTGCCGGGACAGCAGAGCAGACCTGTTGCAGGAACTCAGTTTCGGTGAAGGCATCTGTGTACTCGATGGCGAGCACCGGCTTGCCGGCTTTCGTGAAAGGCTGCCAAAGATCGCACCACCCCTCTGCAAAGCAGGACTCACTCACGGCAAAGTCGAAATAGGGCTCTAGAGCAGCCGCTTGTTCAGGATCGTTTTTCAAGCTGACCGCCAAACCGCGACGATGGGCTTCCTGGGCCAGCCAGCGATTGAACTGGAGTTGGTGAGCCGGTGCGAGGGCAAAGCCGGTGGGGTTCAGGTAGCCGTCCACGTTGTCCGGGTCTACACCGTCAAATCCCTTCTGCACCGCCAGATCAAGCCTCGCGCTCAGGATTGGTGCCAGGATGTCAAGGGCGCGAATGTCCACCCAGCGTTCTCTGTCCCAGCCTTCGTAGGCTGCGCCCAGTACGCTTTCCGGGTACAACGCAGCGTCTGGTCGCCAATCTTCCCAACTCCCGGCTGAAAAATAGGCAACAACGCGGGCACCCGACCGCTGGAGCAGAGCAACAGTCTCCGGGGGCGTGTCAAATAGATCCAAGACATAAACCTCTACCCCCGGCTGGGGCGCTGTAACCGGCTGGCTCAACTGGTAGAGCCACACCGCTTCCTTCTGGGGATGCCAGCGGCTAGTCAGGCCACAGCCAGCCGCCAATGCAATCAACAGGGGCAATAGATCGCGATTCATTCCTGTATCCACCGGCAGCTTGCTAAGAAAACGGTGGCCTGCTCCCTCTCCCCTTTATTCTAGGACATCCCACCCATACCCAAACTTTTAGTCCTAGCAAGCGAGAAGAATTTGGTACCCCAGTCATCTCATCTCAATCCTAAATGGCTACAAAGTTTGCCTTGACCTTAACTTTATGCATATGCATTTCTGATCCCTTCTAGGGTAAACTCCTGGCAGAAAACCCGGAACGGATCCGGAGACCTGGGAGACAACCATGCCTTTTTACGTGGGTTTGCGGCGCCATGCCCTGCAAGGTTTTATTTTCTCTACGCTAACAGCTCTACTTGTCCAGGCGGGGCCAGCTCGGGCCGATCTGCCAGGGACAGCGGATCCTCCGGGGCTCAAGCGCTTTGCAGGATCCAGCATTGTGTTTCAATCGCAGGCCGACTACGACCGCTTTAAGTTAGCCCTTGAAAAAATCGTCTTCAGTGGCGCGATGGGAGCTGTGCAGCCGTACCGGT
>NZ_JANSIC010000009.1:19042-21154 GCF_047461955.1 Synechococcus sp. R55.7 | reverse complement strand
CCCCTGCATTATTGCTCCGCAACGCTATTGCTCCGCAACGCTGACGCGAAGACGCGACCAAGGTTTTAGTTGTGGGTACAGTGTCCTAGTTTGAATCGAAATGACTACAACACCTACTAACAAGTAGACCTGAACAGAAATCCGGCACGGTTAGGAGCCAAACTGCAAACGGTAAACCTCTTCCTCTTGATCGGTCTCCACCTCCAAATCGGAGGTAGCATAGGCTACACACAGCAGCACAAAGCCCTGAGCCTGCAGTTCTGGCCCAATCCCCATTGCCTCTGTCTGAGTCACAGATCCCGACTTCAGCCGCCCCGCACAGGTGGTGCAAACCCCCGCCTGACAAGAGGAAGGTAGCTCTATCCCGTGTTCAAGAGCAGCTTGTAAAACCGTCTGATCCGCAGAGGCGGGGAAGCGGTAGGTTTGGCCGCGGTGATGAAGGGTTACTTGATAAGCCGTAGCAGACATCAGGAACGGGCTCCCGACGGAGTACGGGTCACCGTCAGAGACTGTGGCTGGCGCATTTTCTTCACCAGAGCCTGGATCTTTTTGGCTCCTTCCTTTTGCAGGTCGGCGATGTAGTGGCCTTTGAGCCGCTCCGCCTCAGCTTCATCGGAGAAGGGGCCGTAGTAGTAGGTGCAGTCCTCGGTGGTGATCTCGATCCAGACCGACAGGCCGCGCAGCTTATCCAACAGATTGGCCAAAGGGTTGCTCACGGGATCCATCCCCCATTATCAAGTCTAGCAATCATTGGATGTCCTTTTGCAATCCCCTAGATTCTACTACTTTTATTGACGATTTGTTGAGGAATGTATCAACCTCAGGGCGTTTGAGGTGGTGGGGAGAGCGCTGCCGGTGGATTTCGTAGAGGGCAATGCCGGCGGCCACAGAAGCATTCAAGCTTTCAGTACGGCCTGCCAAGGGAATGGACAGCAGTTGGTCACAATGGCGCTGTGTGAGCAGGCTAATCCCTTCCCCCTCGGATCCCACCACCAAGGCAATGGGCCGTTGAAAATCGGCTCTATAGATGAGGTCAGTCCCTCGGCTGGTGGTGCCATAAACCCAAAACCCCTGCTCTTTGAGGTATTCCAAAGCCCGATTCAAATTCACCACCCGCGCCACCGGCAAGGTGGAGAGGGCTCCCGCCGCTACCTTCATCACCGTCGAGGTTACCCCTGCTGCCCGCCGTTGTGGGATCACCATCCCCTGCATGCCAAAAGCCTCCACACTACGGGCAATGGCTCCCAAGTTATGGGGATCCTGGATCCCGTCTAGGACTACCAGCACTGGATTGGGGCTGGCCTGCCGGCTTCTTTCCACCAAATCCTCCAGGGCCACGTACTGATAAGGCGTGGCTTGGGCAGCGATACCCTGGTGGTTGGCGCCAGCCGTGAGGGCGTTCAGCCGCTTTGGAGACACTTCGTCGATAACGGTGCCCCGCGCTTTGGCTTCTTCCAACAGAGACAAAAATTGGGGGCTGTAGCGCAACTTCGGCAAGATCCAAACCCGATTGAGGGTGGCTTGACTTTTCAAAGCAGCCAGTACTGTCTGGCGACCGTAGATAATCTCTTGCTCCAGCTCGGTCTCCGGATTCCCGTCGGCCTGAGGCTGAACTTCCCCTGGCAAGATCCCTGTCTCGCCAGTGGAGAGGCCGGGATCCAGCTCGCCTACTGGTTGAGGAGCCATCTTGCCTTGGGGCCACTGCCGTTGCGCGTCGCGACGGATGGGCTTCACTGGAGCCTCTCGGAGGGCAAGCTTGGGATCCCCGTCTCGGCGTTTGGGCCGCTGTACCCGCTTGCTAACGGATTGCCCTGCCCTTCGCGGCTGCAGTTTGCCCGAGCGAGACAGCCGTGAAGCAGGTTTGCGCTGAGAAGTCTTGGGCATGGGCGTGGAAGATGGAAAGACGGAAAGACTATCCTAACCTTCCCACTCGCCTAGGGTCTCAGCCAAAACATCAGTGAGGGCGAGGATATGGCGCAGCCGTTCGGGATTGGCCAGGTAGAGATAGCCCAGAACTGTTTCCAGGCCGCTGGCGTTTTGGTAATCGGCCAGAGGCAGATGCCGGGGTGGGCGACCGCAGCCATTGCGACCCCAGCGGACAATTTCCTGCTC
>NZ_JANSIC010000009.1:17660-18942 GCF_047461955.1 Synechococcus sp. R55.7 | reverse complement strand
CGCCCCCCCCATGCCCCCTACCAAGAAGCCGGCAGCCAATTCGCTCCAAGATTGGGATCCCTTTACCGGCCCTGTGTTGCGCTGCGAGGTGACAGAGCCGTAGAGAGAAAGGGCCGCCGTCAGGATCAGGATCAGGCCACAGGCTCCCAAAAAGCCGCTCAGCAGACCGATGGGCTCGTTGCGCAGCGGCCCCAGCTTGGCAAAGGGGCCGACCAGCCAATAGCCGTGGGCCATACCGATTTCCAAGCCCCGCCAAATGGAACTCAATCCCGGTCGGTTGATGGGCAGCCAGTCGATCAACAGCCGGACAACAGGCGCGTGGTTGATCGGTGTCCAGAGATCCCCAATTTGCGGATCTCCCTCAGGGACGGTGACACATCCCTCATCCATATTCAACCTATTCAACGGAGCAGGCTCGGCATTGGGTTCGACCATTTCAGCAACTCTGTGTCCGGTTCAAGAGAGGATGGAAAAAAGCTCAAAAAAGCAGGGATCCCGTCGGGCATGGTTGCACTGGGGATCCCTGGCCTACACTCAGAACGTCAAAATGTCGGGGAAGAAGCGATTGATCTCGATGAACAGGGCAAAAACAAAGCTGGAAAACAGGATAAATGCCACCGGAGCAGTGGTGAGAAACTTGGTGAAATCAGCCATAGACGCCTCTCAAAAGTTAAATAAATCGAGTTAGAAAGCCGGGCTCAGCTCCTCAGCGGGGCGAGATGGGCACAGCCGCTTCCGGCTCTCGAATTTCGCCGCTGGCAATTTCCTTAAAAGCAGCAGCGGGCCAAGCCAAAGCCGTGAGGAAACACCGCAGCGCCAGCGGTACATCGATCAGGCTTTCTTTCATTTCGGGGCTATCCTCATCCCGAACCGCGATCAGGTAAGAACGCCCGGCCCAGCCCAGCCAACCGGCGATATAGAGGAAAAGCAGGCCGGGGATGAGAAACTCGCCCGCATGGTTCAACCGACCATCTGTAACCAGGTGGGGCAGGCCCTCTTCGCCGCAGAGCAGCTTGCTGTAGCGCTCAAAGCGCTTGCTGGTTTGGGCCAGCTTTTGCTGGTAGACGGGAGCCATAGCAGGGCTGGCGTTGAGGATCTTCTCCTCTAGGCTGCTCAGGCGTTCGTTCATCAGAGCCTGAAAAGCGGGAACTTCGCTGCAAGGTTTCAGACCAATCAAGGGCTCTGCCTGCACAGATTGGGCGAGGCCAAGCGCAATGCAAAGGGCCAAAAGAAGGCTTAAAAAGGTTCGCATAGCAGGATGTGTCCTTGAGGTAGGGGTCTA
>NZ_JANSIC010000009.1:0-17560 GCF_047461955.1 Synechococcus sp. R55.7 | reverse complement strand
TGCTCTCCCATGCCCCGCGTCCTTGCCATCGAAACCAGTTGTGACGAAACGGCTGTGGCTGTGGTGGCGGCGGATGCAGCCTGGCCGGGGTTTGCCCCACGGCAGCTCAGCTCCGTGGTGGCCAGCCAAATCGACCTTCATGCTGCTTACGGGGGGGTGGTGCCGGAGGTGGCCTCTCGTCAGCATGTGGAAACTCTGCCCTTTGTGCTAGAGGCTGCTCTGCAACAGGCAGGATTGGAGGTGGCCGAGGTAGATGCCATTGCCGTAACCTGTGCGCCGGGCCTGGTGGGATCCCTGCTGGTGGGGCTGATGGGGGCCAAGACCCTGGCTTTGCTTTACGACAAGCCCCTGATCGGGGTGCATCATCTGGAGGGCCATCTCTTCAGCGGCTTCTTGGCAGAGCCCGATTTGCGCCCCCCCTGCCTATGCCTTTTGGTATCGGGAGGCCATACCAGCCTGATTTGGATGAAGGACTACGGGGACTACCAGACGGTGGGCCGCACCCGCGACGATGCTGCCGGCGAGGCATTTGATAAGGTGGCGCGGCTGTTGGGGCTGGGCTACCCGGGGGGGCCGCAGATCGACCGTTGGGCCCAGCAGGGGGATCCGCAGCGCTTTCCCCTGCCCGAGGGCAAAGTGGAGCATCCCTACGACACAAGCTTCAGCGGCCTAAAAACGGCGGTGTTGCGCCTAGTCCAGCAGTTGCAGCAGCAAGGCCAGGAGTTGCCCATTGCCGATATTGCCGCCAGCTTTCAAGCCCGCCTGACCGGTGCACTTGCCCAAAAAGCGGTGGCCTGTGCCGAGGCGCTGGGCCTCTCGACGCTGCTGCTGACGGGAGGGGTAGCTGCCAATCGGGAGCTGAGGGCCCGCCTCACAGAAGCAGCCCGGCAAAGGGGGTTGCGGGTGGTGATCCCGCCGCTAGCCCTCTGCACCGACAATGCGGCCATGATCGGGGCGGCTGGTCTCTGCCATTGGCTGAGAGGGGAGGTCTCGCCGCTGGAGCTGGGGGTAGCCTCGCGCATGCCCCTAGAAGGGATCCCTTCCCTCTACCTGGGTGGGGGCGGAGCTCATACAGAAGAACAGACGGGATCTGCCGCAGCCGTCCTCTGACGTTGCCTCACTTCCAGGTAGATCAGCAGGGCATTGATGTCGGCGGGGTTGACACCGCCAATGCGGGCTGCCTGGCCCACGGTTAGCGGGCGCACCGCCGAGAGCTTATCCCGCGACTCTTTGGATAGGGTGGGGATGGCCTGGTAGTCGAGGTCAGGAGGCAAGGGGCGATGGTACTGCTTGCTCACCTGCTCAATTTGGCTCTGCTGCCGCTGGATGTAGCCGCTGTATTTGACGGCAATCTCTGCCGCCTCCTGCTCAAAGGGATCCAGCTCCGCATCCCCCAGCCCCAGTTCCAGGAGATCGGAGTAGTGAATCTGGTTGCGGCGCAAGATCTCGGCCAGGGTGGCGGATCCCTTGATCCCCTGCCCCGTCAGTTGGCTTAGTTGGATGCCGGCCAGGTCGTGGGCCTTCACCCGCTGCGTTTCCAGGCGCTCGATTTCTGCGGCAATGCGCGCTTGCTTGGCTTGGAACAGGGCCCAGCGCCGGTCATCGATCAAGCCCCATTCTCGCCCCAGGGGGGTGAGCCGTTGGTCGGCATTGTCGGAGCGCAGGATGAGGCGGTATTCGGAGCGGCTGGTGAGCATGCGGTAGGGCTCCCGCAGTTCTTTGGTGCAGAGATCGTCGATGAGGGTGCCGATGTAGCTGGACTCCCGCGGCAGGGTGACCAGGGGCTTGCCTTGAACCAGGCGGGCGGCGTTGATCCCGGCTATGAGCCCCTGAGCTGCCGCCTCTTCGTAGCCGGTGGTGCCGTTGATCTGGCCGGCGCAAAACAACCCCTGCACCTTTTTGGTCATCAGAGTGGGGTAGAGCTGGGTGGCCGGCAGATAGTCGTATTCCACCGCATAGGCAGGCCGCAGCATGACGCACCGCTCCAGGCCAGGCAAGGAGCGCAACATCTGGATCTGGATTTTCTCAGGCATCCCCGTGGAGAACCCCTGGATGTAGAGCTCCGGCAGATCCCGCCCTTCCGGCTCAATAAAAATCTGATGGCTTTCCTTGTCGGCAAAGCGGACAATCTTGTCTTCGATGCTGGGGCAGTAGCGGGGCCCTTTGGCCTCCACCCAGCCGCCATAGACAGGGGTTTCGTGGAGATTTTCCCGGATGATGCGGTGGGTCTCTGGGGTGGTGCGGGTCAAGTAGCAATCCATCTGCTCCCGTGGCACCCACACTTCGGGGTCGAAGCTAAACCAGCGCACATCGGGATCCCCCGGTTGCCGCTCCATGACCGAAAAATCCACGCTGCGCCGATCCACGCGGGCAGGGGTGCCGGTTTTCAGCCGGCCCGTTTCAAAGCCCAGTTGGCGCAGGGTGTCGGTCAGCCCTTCCACGGCAAATTCCCCTGCCCGTCCGGCAGCTTGCCAGTGGCGACCAATCCAGATGCGCCCCCCCAAAAACGTGCCGGTGGTCAGGATCACCGCCCGACAGCCGAAGATGGTGCCGAAATGGGTGACCACGCCCACCACCTCGTCGTTGCGCCCCAACACCAAATCGGTGACAGTGCCCTCGCGAATCGTCAGGTTGGGCTGGTTTTCCACCACCGAGCGCATCACCCGCGCATATTCCCTTTTGTCGGTTTGTGCCCGCAGCGCCCACACCGCCGGCCCCCGCGAGCGGTTGAGCACCCGCTTCTGTAAATAGGTGCGGTCGGTAACTTTGCCCATCTCGCCGCCGAGGGCATCGATTTCGTGTACCAGTTGCGATTTGGCCGGGCCGCCGACGGCAGGGTTACAGGGTTGCCAGGCGATCTTGTCCAGATTCAATGTCAGCATGAGGGTGTTACAGCCCAGCCGCGCTGCCGCCAATGCTGCCTCACAGCCGGAGTGCCCCCCGCCGACCACCACCACATCGTAGTGATCGAGAAAATCAATGCTGTCCCGTCCAACTCTGAGCATAGGGTGGCAATTCCAAAATGAATAGCCGGGATCCCCGGTCTTTTAATTTTCAGGTTATTTCAGCTCGCTTATCCAGCTTAGCGATGGCGGCAACGGATAGGGTTATTTGCGACCGGCCTGAGGCAGGCAGAGCAGTAGGGAAAGTTTTCTGTTGCCCTGGGAAATAAAGTTGGGTAGAGGCTCAGTTCCCAGCCTAAGTCACCTGATTGAAGAGTTGAAGAGACCTCAGGGCGCTGGGATCAGCTCCCCCAAGGCTGCCGATAGCAGGGGATCCCAGAGGAAAGGGCAGAGTCGCCCAAGGGATGTTGCGGCTCATACAAACACCAGACAGCCCGCCTGAGAGAGCCAAGCACCGATTCCATTATCCTCAACCGGATCTAATCCAGACTATTTTAGTCGGGTTTAGTTGACGCGGCAGATTGCGGGTGATAAGATTCCCCCCAACGATAGGTAAGTTCAATCCAGCGCCCACCCTTTCCTTCACCTTGAGGCTGCCCATGTCCCAAACTCTTTCCGAACGCCCGCTCAGCCCTGCCGATTCCCCGTTGGCCTCTGCCTTGCACAGCTCCAAGGTGGGCTTCAGCCGTTTGCGCTGTCGGGAGTGTGGCGCCGAGTATGAGCCGGTCGCCAAGCATGTTTGTGAGCTGTGTTTCGGCCCCCTCGAAGTGGCTTATGACTACGACTGGCTGAAGCGCACGGTTAGCCGTCAGAGCATCCAGGCCGGGCCGCATTCCATCTGGCGCTATCGGCCTTTTCTGCCGGTGACTTCTGAGAAGCCCATTGATGTGGGCACCGGCATGACCCCGCTGGTTAAGGCGGAGCGGCTGGGTCGGCGGCTGGGATTGAAAAATCTTTACATCAAGAACGATGCCGTCAACATGCCCACCCTCAGCTTCAAGGATCGGGTGGTGTCGGTGGCGCTGACCCGTGCCAAGGAGCTGGGCTTTACCACCGTCTCTTGCGCCAGCACGGGCAACTTGGCCAACTCCACGGCTGCCATTGCCGCCCACGCCGGCTTGGACTGCACCATCTTCATCCCGGCGGACTTAGAAGCGGGCAAAGTGCTGGGATCCCTGATTTACAACCCCACCGTTATGGCTGTAGAGGGCAACTACGACCAGGTGAACCGCCTCTGCGCCGAGGTGGCGGATCGCTACGGCTGGGGCTTCGTCAACATCAACCTGCGCCCCTACTACTCAGAAGGCTCCAAAACCCTGGCCTATGAGGTGGCGGAGCAATTGGGTTGGCAACTGCCGGATCAGGTAGTGATCCCGCTGGCCTCGGGATCCCTGTACACCAAGGTTTATAAAGGCTTCCAGGAGTTTGTGAAGGTGGGGCTGGTGGCGGATAAGCCGGTCACCTTCCACGGCGCCCAGGCGCAGGGATGTTCGCCCATTGCCCAGGCCTTCCGCGAGGGACGGGATTTTGTCACTCCGGTTAAGCCCAATACCATCGCCAAATCCATCGCCATCGGCAACCCTGCCGACGGGATCTACGCCCTGGACATTGCCCGCAGAACCGGTGGGCAGATCGCAACGGCCACGGATCCCGAGATCATCGCCGGCATTAAGCTCCTGGCCGAGACCGAAGGCATCTTCACCGAGACTGCCGGCGGCACCACCATTGCCGTGCTCAAACGCCTAGCAGAGTCCGGCCAACTTGATCCCGAGGCGGTTACAGTAGCCTACATTACTGGCAACGGTCTGAAGACCCAGGAGGCGGTTCAAGCCCACGTAGGCCATCCGCTGGTGATCTCGCCCAGGCTGGAGAGCTTTGAACAGGCTTTGGAGCGGGCCCGCACCCTGGAGCGGCTGGACTGGCAGGAGGCATCAGTATGAACTCGGTTTGCAGGGAAGACCCTCTCCATTGCCTCTTAACAGAATCTTAATGAAGAACTGTTAAGATCCCTGGCGTAGACCTATTGGCTCAGGAGCTTTGCACGATGCCTATCTTTCCTTCTGTTCAACGCCTTGTTCGCCGTTGGATCCCGTTGGCGGCTGTAGTGGCCCCGCTTGTCTTTGCTCCTGCGGCCCAGCCTCAAGGGCTAAACACCATTGCCGTTGAGCTGGAAACTTTGCCCAGCAGCTACTCGACGCTGGCGGCAGCTTTGCGGGCGACGGGCCTGAATACGGCGTTGGCAGGGCCGGGGCCGTTCACGGTCTTTGCCCCTTCCGATGTGGCCTTTGGGCAACTGCCGCCGGGTACGGTGGAGACGCTGTTGCAGCCGGCCAGCCGGGCTCAGCTCACCCGCATTCTCACGTATCATGTGGTGCCGGGGCGGATTACCTCGTTTGACCTGCGGCCCGGCCAATCGACCACTCTGACCACCTTGGCAGGGCTGCCGCTGCAGGTGCAGGTGGGATCCGATGGCAGCATCCGGGTCAACGGGGCTAACGTGAACCTGGCGGATATTCCAGTTTCCAACGGCGTGATTCACGGCATCGATGGGGTGCTGCTACCCTAGTTTTTTGATGTTGGTTAATGGACGAGGCATTGGGCTATGGCAGTCAAGGTGCTGATTCCCAACACGCTGCGGGCGCTCACCCAGGATCAGGGGGTGGTGAATTGCGAGGGATCCACCATCCGCGAATTGTTGGATGCTTTGGAACAACGCTGTCCGGGGATTAAGGCGCGGCTGTGCGATGAGAAGGGGGAATTGCGCCGCTTCGTCAACTTTTATGTGAACAGCGAAGACATTCGCTTCCTCAAGGGATGTGACACCCCTCTGCAAGATGGGGATGAGGTGAGCATCGTCCCTGCCGTTGCTGGGGGCTGAGGGCTGCCAAGCCTGCCGTGGACGCTGTGGAGTGGTTGAGCCAGCCGGCCCCGCTGGTGGCACCTGCCTTGCTGGGCATGGTTCTGGTGCGGCAATTTGCCGATGGGCTGCAGGTGCGGGCCCAGATCGTAGAGACGGAGGCCTACACGGCTGGGGATCCGGCCTGCCATGCCTACCGCCGCAAGACCCAACGCAACCAGGTCATGTTTGGCCCGCCAGGGCATCTCTACATCTATCGCATCTACGGCCTCTACCACTGTCTAAATATCGTTACCGAGCCAGAAGGGATCCCGGCGGCGGTTCTGATCCGGGCAGCTCAGTTGGATCGCCTGCCAGACTGGATCCCGGCCAACAAACAGAATCAGCCAGCACGGGCGGCGGCGGGGCCGGGCCTGCTCTGTCAAGCACTGCGCATCGACGGATCCCACAACGGCTGGCGGCTAGAGCGGGCGGAAGCCGGCCAGGAAGGCATTTGGCTGGAGGGATCCCCCTCTTGGCAAACGCAGTTGTCCATCGTCCAAACCACCCGCATCGGCATCACCCAAGGAGCCGAGATCCCCTGGCGCTGGTACATTGGTGGACATCCGGCGGTGTCGCGCTATTAGTGGGGGCAGGCGGACAATGCTCGCAGAAGGCAGTGGCTAAAGGACTCCGTCCCGCTTACGCGAACGGCAGGGGCTGCCTGGGCTGGTCAGCGGGGTTGTGCTGCTCTTGCTGGGGTTGCCCGCGTTGGCCCAGCCTGTTCCAACTTTTCCAGGACTCTTGACGATGCAAGCCCAGACCCACTTCACCTATCGCACCGGGTTTCAGCGCTGGCGGGCGGGAGAAGCTCAGGGGTTTCAGGACTGGTCAACCCAAGGGATCCGCCTGAACGCCCGAGGGCAATTGGTCTTGGATCCAGAGGGTTTGCGGCAAGAAGTCAGCCTTGAAGAGCCTGAGGTGGCGCTAAGGACTCCGTCCCGCTTACGCGATCGGGGGCGCCCTTTCTATCCCCTTGGCCCCTACTGGGTGGGAGAAGCCACTAGCCCAGCAGTCCCCACCAGCTTCCCTATGGTCGGGGCAATCGCTTCCTGGAATGCCACCACGCCCCCCGGCACCTGGTTGGAACTGTGGATTCGGGCCAAGCTTTCAGACCGCTGGACAAAGTGGTATCACGGCGGGGTATGGGCTGCGGATCCCTTGACTCTGGCCAGCCACTCAGTGCAAGGACAAGGGGATGAGGATGGCAACCTGTACACGGACTTGCTGGTGCTCAAGGATACCCTCAACGGAGCAGAAGCCTTCCAGGTCAGGGTGCGCCTGTTCACGCAAGAGCCAGGCCGTTCTGCCGTTGTGGATCAGGTGGCAGTTGCCATTTCCAACGAGCCGGTCAGGCCCAGCCGCCTATCCCCTGGGGATCCCAGCCGCTGGGGCAAAATCTTGGATCTGCCTTGGTGCTCCCAGATGGTGTACCCCGATGGGGGAGAGGTCTGGTGTAGCCCCACCTCTTTGGCGATGGTGATGGCCTACTGGAAGCGGGATCCCCGCCCCTGTGAGGTGTTGGTGCGCGCAGCAGTGGCCGGTGTGTATGACCGGGTTTACCAGGGCCATGGCAACTGGGCTTTCAACGTCGCCCATGCTGCCGAGCAAGGTTTGTCCGGCGTGGTGGCGCGGCTGGAGAGCTTGGCCCAAGCAGAAGCCTGGATCGCGGCAGGGGTTCCGGTGATCCTCAGCTATGCTTGGGGTGAGGGAGAACTGGAAGGGGCGCCAATTCCCAGAAGCAACGGCCATCTGGCGGTGCTGGTGGGGTTTGCTCGCGGCAGCGGTGCGGAGCAGTTTAGCCACGGGGATCCCATCGTCCACGATCCGGCGGCCAAAACCAACGAAGAGGTTCGCCGTACCTACCGCCGCGAACAGCTAGAGTCGTTGTGGCTGGAGCACTCCGGGGGTACCGTCTACTTGATTCATCCGCGAGAGTGGCCTGTCCCCACTCTATAGCCGAACCGGGCGAACGCGGGCAGCATCGACTTACAGCGCTACCGCTATGGCCTGGATGATTTCCTGGCCGCTGAAACTGCTATCTGGTCTTTCGGTGGGGATTTGAGTAAGGATAGATGGAGTGAGGAGTGCGACTCACCTGCGGGTGAGGATGGTTGGTCATGAATAGGAATTCGGTTCAGGGGCCAAGGCATTGGTCGAGGTGGCTCCTGCGGCAGAGAGGGTTGTGGGCAATTTTCGCCGGTTTGTACGCTGATGAAGATAAACATGGGGGTTTGGGTTCCCGCCATTTCCCAGCCTGTGGGAGAGGATGAGCTGCGTCATGCCACGACGGGTTTCCCTGAGACCGCTATCTTGGCCTGCGCTGAGTGCCTTGGTGCTGGCTCTCTCGGGCTGTGGCGAGCTTTCTTCTTCTAGTCTGTCTCCCAGCGTTGTTCCCCCTGCGGCCCTACAGCCGGTTTTAACTCCAACTCCTCTCCCTCCCTCCCCGCTTTCTCTGACTTTCGAGCAAGCCCGCCAGTCCGGCTTGTCGGTGCCCAGCAACCGCATCGTTCTGCTGCTCCAGGAACAGGGATCCGATCTGGTGGCCCAGCTACCGGCCTCAGAGGTGGATCGCTGGCTGGCTCGCACTCCCACCTGGCCGGGGGTGGAAGGGATCGACCTGAGCATTACCCTGGGCACTTATCGCCAAACCGCCACTGCCCCTCTGCGCCCGGGGCAACCGGCCACTTTCACCTTCACCAATCCTCCCGCCGGGGAAGCGGAGCTCAGCGCCATCGCCTATCGGGGATCCACCACTCTGGCGCAAGGGAAGGGATCCCTGACCCTTTCTGCCCGCTCTGGGAGTTCTGGCAGTGTCAATCGTCCTCCCCAAGACACAGAGCGCCAGCGCCGCCTTTCTATGTTGGTGCTCTCTGAGGTGGGGGTACCGCTGCTGCACACCAGCTCGGCAGCGCCCACCCTTGGCCAGCCGTTGCTGCTCTCAGGGGAAAATTTGGAGCGGGTGGAAACAGTTCTCTTTGCTGCAGCAGCCAATCCCGAGCGCATCCTGAGGGGGGAAATTCGCTCCCGCAGCGGTGACCGTTTGGTGGTGATGCCGCCTTCTTCTCTTTCCGGCTCAGTTTGGGTTGCTGTTGCGGATGCTTCCGGGCAAGGGTTGGGCACTCTGGTCTACGATTGGCCTGCCGCTACTCCTTCCCCCAGCCCCTCTCCCACCCCCACTGCTCCGGCAGCATCGGCCTGGGTGGTGGAAACTTTGCTGGATGGCCGCACCTCGCCCGCGGCAGCTCCTGTCGGCAACGCCCCTGATAACACCGGCACCGAGTCCAGGATCTACCTGCAGCAAATCAGCGGCATTGCTGTGGATCCTGAAGGAGCCTTCTATTTAGCCGATAGAGCCCAGCACCGCATCTTCCGGCTGTCTCCAGAGGGGGAATTGGAAGTTTGGGCCGGCACAGGCCAAGCAGGCCGCCGCGACGGAGCAGCCAATCAAGCTCAGTTTGACTCCCCACAGGGGCTGCTCTGGGATCCCAAGGGGGGATTGTGGGTGGCCGACAGCGGCAACCATTGCCTGCGCTATATCAACCTGCAACGACAGGTGAGCACCTTTGCCGGCACTTGTATAGCCGGATACCGAGATGGGGGGCTTGACCGAGCTCAGTTCCGGGAGCCATCTGGGCTGGCTTTGGGTTCAGATGGCAGCCTCTACGTTGCCGACCGCGCCAATCGCCGCATCCGCCGCATCACCCCTGCAGGTGAAGTGACCACGGTTGCCGGCACCGGCCAGCCGGGATCCGTCGATGGCCCAGCAGAACAGGCCCAGCTCCTGCAGCCCACGGCTCTGGCGGTGGATAAGGAGGGGAACCTCTGGATTGCCGATGGACATCGCCTGCGCCGGCTCTCTGCTGGCGGACGAGTGACCACCCTCTCCGGGGCAGAGCCAGGCTATCGGGATGGCCCCCTGGCAGAGGCCCGTTTTCAAGCCCTGGGGGGGCTGGCCTTCGATGCGGCAGGCAACCTCTGGGTGGCCGACCGAGATAACCATCGCATTCGTCGTCTTCAGCCTGGGGGACAAGTTTCCACCTTGGCCGGACAGAATCAGCCCGGCTGGCAGGATGGCCCCACCTCGGTGGCCCGGTTCGATCAACCTGCCGGCTTGGCAGTCTTAGCGGATGGCAGTGTGGTGGTGGTGGATGCCGGCTTGCCGGGCTTGCGTCGCATAAGCCGCGTTGCTTCTGGGCCTGTCACCCCAACCCCTGGGGGATCTCTGTAGGCTCTTGACAGGCCGCCGTCTCTCAGGTTTCACAGGGATCCCCATCTACTCAATCACCACACTCTTCGGGCCGGCGTTCACCTCTGGGCGACCCTGATTGAAGTTGGCCAGGAAGGTGTCTGGATCTTTGAGGCTGAAGACCAGCTTTTTGCAGGGCACTTGCAGCCCCACCGGCCCCAGCAACGGAATAAAAAGAGGCTTTTCCTGCACCAGTGGAATGGCAATTACCCCTTGGGTGCTGGTGACCGGGCCAACGATCCCCTGAAAATCGGTGCGCACGCCCACCCCGTAGTACCAGGGCCAGGGGAAGCGCTCCCCTTGTCCCAACTCGCTCAGGGAGAACGTCTCGTTGAACAGGCTGCCCGCCCGCACAATGAGCTTGTCTTGCAGCAGATCGACATAGGCCGACTCGCTACTCACCCCAAACAGAGCCAGCGGCAAACTTGCCAGGGGATTGGAGTCGATGGCCATGTAATAACGCATGAGAAGTCTCCGAGTTCACAGATGGGTGACCAGGTGAGCCGCGGCCCCTAGCCTTGCCAATTATAGAAAATCTTCCCCGTTGCTCGACTGACCAAAAGGGATCCCATCTGCCCATTAGCTAACCGAGTATGATGGGTTGCTTGGAGCGTCCTTTGAGGACTCCGTCCCGCTAACGCGAACAGCAAGCCACTGGCCAGCGAGGAAAACAGGATGGATCTGCGAGCCCTCATTCGCTTGGTGCCCGATTTTCCCAGACCCGGCATCCTCTTTCGGGATATGACCCCCCTGCTGCAGGATCCGGCAGGCTTCCGGGCGGCTATTGAACAGTTGGCCGCCGGCACCACCGGCATGGGATCCCTAGATTATGTGGTCGGCATCGAGTCGCGGGGGTTCATTTTAGGGGCTGCTTTGGCACAACACCTGGGCTTGGGCTTTGTCCCGGTTCGCAAGCCAGGCAAACTGCCGCCGCCGGTGCTCAGCCAGACTTACAGCCTGGAATACGGCCAAGACCAGCTCCAACTGCACGCCCACGCCCTGCGGCCTGGAGAGCGGGTGTTGATCGTGGATGATGTCATTGCCACCGGGGGTACAGCCGCTGCCACCGCCCAATTGGTGGCCCAGAGCGGCGCTGAGGTGGGGGGATTTGCCTTCTTAATCGAGCTGGCCTTTTTGTCCGGCTGCAAGGCTCTTCCCCCTGGGATCCCTGCCCATGTGGTGATGGTAGAGGAAGGCAACTGAGTTCCTCAAGTAAGGTGCACCGACTGTTGGACGAGGATCCCTGGTGTTTTGGGCAAAGGTTGGCTCAAGCGGCTGATCTGAGCCTGCGCCTGCAGTTGTTCGTCAATCCAGTCCGCCAGTTCCCGCATGTAAAGCGCCACATGGATCGCCTGGTCGCGCTGTGCTGGCTCCACACCTTTTTCCGCCAGGCGGGCCAGAATTACGGGATCGCTCAGCTCCTCCAGGGCGGCAAAGTCTTCCGGTTGGTCGAACCCCAGCTCTGCCATTTTCTCGAACACATACCCCAGCCGCAGGCCGGTGGCCTCGCACTGCCCCTCCAGTTGCCAGGGATCCCTCAAGGCCAGGGCAACAGTTCGGTAGGCGGTTTGGGCGATGGAGCGCCAGGTGCCGCGGTGGATGCGCAGGCTGAGTTGCTGCCGATCCCAGCCCAGGGCTTCTCGCACCAACAGGCCGCAATTGCAGCGGGTGCTGTCCCGCCAGCAGTACTCCCAGTCCCAGAAGCCC
Organism: Synechococcus sp. R55.7; assembly: GCF_047461955.1. NCBI lineage: Bacteria > Bacillati > Cyanobacteriota > Cyanophyceae > Synechococcales > Synechococcaceae > Synechococcus > Synechococcus sp. R55.7. Next base: position 5,805 of record NZ_JANSIC010000009.1, on the reverse strand, counting down.
CAGTGTTGGGATTGGATACGATCCGCGGTGCGGCGCAGGAGAGCTGCCAACTCAGGTGTGGGGCGCATGAGGCAACACAGAGCTAAACAAAAAACAACAAAACAAAAAACAACAAATATAGAGCGCCTCCAGTCTAGGCAGGCGAGCGATGGAGAACAAGCCCAGCTCAATCTTCTTTACATTCCTGGTCGCAACAGCATTGCGGAGCAACATATTCCTGTTCGGGCCTGTCCTCCGAGGGCAAAGCTCGTTGCCGTTGCCAAGCCCCCCAAGCCACCCCTGCCAACACCAGCGAGGCCCCGCCCAGGTAGGTGCCCCCTGCTGGCAAGCCCGCCAAGGCCAAGGCCAGGGATCCCCCCCAAAGGGTCATGGCATAGATCAGCAGCACCGAATGCCGCTGGGATAGGCCGGCTTTGAGCAAGCGGTGGTGCAAGTGGCCTTTGTCGGGATGGAAAGGCGACTTCCCCCTGGCCAGCCGCTTGAGGATTACGGTGGACATATCCAGGATCGGCACCGCCAAGATAAAGAAAGGCAGAGCCACTGCCAGCGTGGTCACCCCCTTGGCCACCCCGATCACCCCGATCCCAGCCAGGGTAAAGCCCAAAAAATAGGCCCCCCCATCCCCCATGAAGATCTGCGCTGGGTTGAAGTTGTAGCGCAAAAAGCCTAGGCAAGCTCCCGCCAAAGCCGCCGCCAGCATGGCCGCCGCCGGTCGATCCAGCAGCAGGGTTACGATCAGCATCACCACTGCCGCAATTCCCGACACCCCTGCCGCCAGCCCATCCAGCCCGTCCATGAAGTTGATGGCGTTGGCCATCCCCACCAGCCAGAACAGGGTAATCAGCAGGCTCAACCACACCGGAAAGGGCCAGATCCCTCTCCCGGGCAGACTGATGAACTCAATGCGCACCCCTACTCCCCAAGCGGCAGCAGCCACGCCGAATTGCATCAACAAGCGGGAAAAAGGCGACAGGTGAAACAGGTCGTCCGCCAGGCCAATCAAAAAAAACAAAACCCCACCGATCGTCACCCCCCAAATCTCGTACTCCTGCTCGGTGCGCAAGCCCCCAAAAGCTCCGGCTCCCCAGAGCAACAGCAGGGCCACCAAGTTGCCAAAAAAGATGGAAACCCCCCCCAGGCGCACCATCGGTTGCTGGTGGATCTTGCGCTCGTCGGGAAAGTCCAACTGGCCACTGCGGATCCCGACCGCCTTCACCACCGGGGTTGCCCACAGAACCACACAGGCAGCAGCCAGAAAGGCAACCAAGTAGGGCATAGCAAGCCGTGGCGAGGATTGCGGTTATCCCAAGTGGGGGTAGAGGGGGAAACGACGACAGAGCTGAGCCACCCGCTGGCGACACTCTTCCAATACAGCAGGCTCCTCAGGCTGAAACAGACAATCGGCGATGATCTCCCCAATTTCCTCAAATTCTACTGGCCCCAAGCCGCGGGTGGTCAAGGCTGGGGATCCCAGACGCAGGCCGCTAGCTACAAAGGGCGGCTGTGGGTCGAAGGGAATGGTGTTCTTATTGGCGGTGATGTGGATCTCCCCCATCAGCCGATCCGCCCGTTTGCCCGTCATTACCGGATCCGCCGCCCCAGTTTTTTCCAGCACCGCCGAAACCGAGCGCAGATCCAGCAACATCAGGTGATTGTCGGTGCCCCCGGAAACCAGTCGAATGCCTCGCCGTTGCAGGGATCCCGCCAGGGCTTGGGCATTGGCGATAACTTGGGCCGAGTACTGGGCAAAGCCGGGCTGCAGGGCTTCTCCAAAGGCCACCGCCTTGCCAGCAATAACATGCTCCAGCGGCCCCCCCTGGCTGCCGGGGAACACTGCCTTATCCAGCTTTTTGCCCAATTCTGGGTCGCGGGTGAGAATGAGTCCCCCGCGCGGCCCTCGCAGCGTCTTGTGGGTAGTGGTGGTCACCACATCGCAGAGGGGCACGGGGTTGGGGTGATGTCCAGTGGCCACCAAGCCGGCAATGTGGGCAATGTCGGCCAGAAGATAGGCCCCCACCTCGTCGGCAATGGCGCGGAAAGCGGCAAAGTCAATTGTCCGCGGATAGGCAGAGTAGCCGCAGATGATCAGCTTGGGCCGGTGCTGCAGGGCCAGATCCCGCACTTGGTCAAAATCAATCCGCTCCGTCTGCGGATGCACCCCGTAGTGCACCACGCGGAACCACTTGCCGGAGACGTTTACCGGGGAGCCGTGGGTAAGGTGGCCGCCGTGGGCCAGATCCATGCCCATAATTGTGTCTCCTGGCTGCAGCAGGGCCAGGAAAACAGCGAAATTGGCCTGCGCCCCCGAGTGGGGCTGCACATTGGCGTGGGCTGCCCCGAAGAGTTGCTTAGCCCGGTCAATGGCCAGCTGTTCAATCTCGTCAATAAACTCGCAGCCGCCGTAGTAGCGCTTGCCCGGCAGCCCTTCTGCATACTTGTTGGTGAGCACCGAGCCCTGGGCTGCCAAGACGGCAGGAGAGGTGAAGTTCTCGCTGGCGATCATCTCCAGGTGATCCCGCTGCCGGTTGAGCTCTTGCTGGATCAGGCGGTAAACAACGGGATCCGTTTCCGCCAGGATGGCCAAGCTATCCCGTGAGGTGGTCAGACTTTGTGGAGCAGCTACCATGATGACGCCAAGACCGAACTTCGCAGGAGGAATGGGCAAGAACTGCTTCGCCGTCGCGACGGCGTTGCGGAGCAACATCGTAGCATGACCCGCAAACCAGCAGCGCAGGCCCCGGCCTTTCTGCCTGGGGTAAAACCCCAAAACTGAGAAAGAATCCCTTGCTTTAGGGGTGGGGAGAATGTCAATCGATCCAAGCAGAGGATCTGGGAGCCACGGTCAAGCGGGATGGGCAAGGGCTGCTTTGTAAAGAATGTTGAGCTTTTCTTCTCGGTGTCAAGGCTACCCCTCAAGCTACGGTAGAGTGAGGGGGCTGACTTTTGTGCAATTCCACTGTTAGGGAGTTGGTTATGACGGACGCACAAGTTTTCACCATCCTGGCGATTGCCTTGGTGCCGGCAGTGATGGCTCTGCTTTTGGGATCCGCCCTGGCCCGCAGCTAAAGCTCCTGCATCTCCCAAAAAGTGCCTCTGGATCCCTTCGGCCTGCCCCGTCACGACAGTGTTGCGGAGTAATAAGGCAGGCTTTTTTCTTTATCAAGGAATGGAAAGTGTGGCTTGCGCTGCTGCACTCCTTCGGTTGTCCTGCCGTTGTTGGCTAAAGTTGGATTGATAAGGAGCACTCCCGGCAGCCAAGCAACTTGAGCCAGGTGGATCTACAGCGGCTTCAGCGCGCCCTTTCCCTAGAAGCAGAGGTGGGGTTTACCGACCTGCGGGGGCGAGAGCAGACCTTCTCCCAATTTTTGGGGAGCGTGTTCGGACAGGATCCCCCCTCTGACTGGGTGCTGAATGGAGATGACCGGCGGCGATGGAAAGAACTGGGATCCCGCTATACCCTGTATTCCGAGCTGGAGCTGCCCGAACGCCAGCACCTGGTGGCCGAAACCCGCCGCTGGCTGGAGCGAGTCCGACGTCAGCAAGAGCTGTCCCGACCGAGTTCCCACCAACCTGGCTCGTTTGCAGCCTCGTTGCCACAGCGCTCTGGTTTCCCTGCCGTAGGCGTAGCAACAACCCCCCCAGAGGCAGGGCGGAGCACGATTTCCCCATCTCTCCCCGCCGGCCTCAGCCTGGAGCAGCCGCTGCAGTTTCTCAAAGGCATTGGTCCCAAGTCAGCGGAGAAACTGGCACAACTGGGCCTACACAGCGTGCGGGATGCCCTCTACTACTTCCCCCGCGACTACCTGGACTATTCCCGGCGGGTGCTCATCCGCCAAGCCAAGGTGGGGGAGACCGTTACCCTTGTAGGGACGGTGAAAAGTTGCAGTTGCTTTACCAGCCCTAAGAATCCCTCGCTGACCATCTTCAACCTAAAGATTGCCGACAAAAGTGGTGTAATTACCCTCAGCCGCTTCTACAGCGGGCGGCAGTTTGCCCAGCGCAGTTGGCAAGCTTCCCTGGAGCGGCAATACCCCAAGGGGGCCCTGGTGGCTGCCAGCGGCCTGGTCAAAAAGGGCCGGTTGGGCCTAACGCTGGATAACCCGCAACTGGAGGTGCTGGGGGGAGAGGGCGAGGAGCTGGACAGGCTGGGCAAGATCTTGCCAGTTTACCCTCTCTCAGAAGGGATCCCCGCCGATCTGGTGCGCAAGGCGGTGCAACTGGCTTTGCCGGCGGCGGCCTTGGTGGAGGATCCCTTGCCGGCGGATCTCAAGCGGCAGTTGCAGCTTTTGGACTTGCCTGTTGCCCTGCAGCAGATCCACTTTCCTGAGACCCGAGAGCTGCTGGCCCAGGCCCGGCGGCGGCTGGTGTTCGATGAGTTTTTCTACCTACAACTAAGCCTATTGCAGCGGCGACACCGCTATCGTGCCCAAGCTCAGGCCATACCTCGTTACCAGCCGTCTAGAGGGGAGCTGTTGGATCGCTTCTACCAAATCCTGCCCTTTCAGCTTACCGCTGCCCAGCAGCGGGCCATCGACGAGATCCTAGCGGATCTGCGGGATCCCTTGCCCATGAACCGCCTCCTCCAAGGGGATGTGGGATCCGGCAAAACCGTGGTGGCGGTGGCAGCTGTGCTGGCAGCCATTCAATCCGGTTGGCAGGCGGCCCTCATGGCTCCCACCGAGGTTTTGGCCGAGCAACACTACCGCAAGTTGGTGGAATGGCTCAGCCAGCTGCAGGTGCCCGTTGAACTGTTGACTGGATCCACGCCCCCTGCTAAGCGCCGGGAGATCCTGCGGCAGTTGCAGACCGGGGAATTGCCCTTGGTGGTGGGCACCCATGCTCTCATCCAGCCGGCAGTGCAGTTTCGCAACCTGGGCTTGGTGGTCATCGACGAGCAGCACCGCTTTGGCGTGGAGCAGCGGGCCGCTCTGCAACAGAAAGGGGATCACCCCGATGTTCTCACTATGACCGCCACCCCCATCCCCCGCACCCTCACCCTGGCCCTGCATGGGGATCTGGATGTTACCCAAATTGACGAGCTGCCGCCGGGGCGCAAGCCCGTGCACACCCTGGTGGCCCGGCCAGGGGATCGCCTGCAGGTGATGCGGCTTATCGAGCGGGAAATTGCCCAAGGGCGGCAGGCCTACGTGGTGCTGCCGTTGATTGAAGAGTCGGAGAAGCTGGATCTCAAATCTGCCATCGAGGAACACCAGCGTCTGCAGGAAAAGGTCTTCCCCCAATTTCGGGTGGGCCTGCTGCACGGGCGCTTGACCAGTAGCGAGAAGGAAGCTGTCATTGCGGCCTTTCGCCGTCGGGAGCTGGATATTCTGGTTTCCACCACGGTGGTGGAGGTGGGGGTAGATGTGCCCAATGCCTCGGTGATGCTGGTGGAGCATGCGGAGCGCTTTGGGCTCTCCCAACTGCACCAACTGCGGGGGCGGGTAGGGCGGGGATCTGACCAGGCCTACTGCATCCTGATGACAGGATCCAAAAGCGAGGAGGCCCTGCGGCGGCTGAAGGTGCTGGAGCAGTCCCACGACGGGTTTTTCATTGCCGAGATGGATCTGCGCTTCCGCGGCCCAGGGGAGGTGATGGGCACCCGCCAGTCGGGGCTACCCGATTTTGCCCTGGCCAGTCTCATGGAGGATCAAGAGGTGCTGCAGCTGGCCCGCCAGGCGGCAGAGCAGCTTATTGTCCAAGACCCCGACCTGAAGCGCTGGCCCCCCTTAAGCCGCATACTGGAAGAGCGTCAGGCCCGTCTCTTGGGCCCTGGGTTGTTGACCTAAGCTAGGGGCAATTGGAGCA
>NZ_JANSIC010000008.1:0-24333 GCF_047461955.1 Synechococcus sp. R55.7 | reverse complement strand
AGTGACCAGCCACTAGTCACTAACAGAAGGCGGGGCTTCCCGCCGGTCTAGCTAAAACCAAACCGAAAATGGAAGAAGTTTACTTACCAGAGGAGACCCTTTGCGCTTGGCTGTGGGAAGACCTGGGGCACGGCGACCTCACCACAGAGCTGACCCTACCCCCAGGACTGGAGGGTGAGGCGGTAATCCTGGCCAAGGAGACAGGGATCCTGGCCGGCCTGGAGATTGCCAAGCGGGTTTTTCGGCTGGCGGATCCCCAGGTGGAGTTCATCCCTGGAGTGGAGGAAGGGGCCAGGGTGGCTGTCCGTCAAGAGGTGGCCCACCTCAAGGGATCCCTGAAGGGCATTCTGGCGGGGGAGAGGCTGGCGCTCAATCTTCTCCAAAGGCTGTCCGGCATTGCCACCCTCACCCGCACCTATGTAGAGGCTCTCCGGGGAACCTCAACCCAGCTTCTGGACACCCGCAAGACCACTCCCGGCCTGCGCGCCCTGGAGAAGTATGCTGTACGGGTAGGGGGCGGCAAAAACCACCGCTTTGGGCTGTTCGACGGCATTTTGATCAAGGAAAACCACATCATTGCCACGCAACGCTGTTGCGACCGCGGCGCGGGAGGCGTTTTGGCAGCCGTCAAGCGGGCCAAGGAAGGTGCTCCCCACCACCTCAAGGTGGAGGTGGAGGTGCGGGATCTCCAGGAACTGGAAGAGGCTTTGGCAGCAGGAGCCGATCTCATCCTTCTGGACAACTTCACCCTGGAAGAAACCCAGGCCGCCGTCCAACGGGTGGGAGGGAGAGTTCCCCTGGAGGCCAGCGGCAACATGACCCCAGAACGGGCCAGGCAAGTGGCCGAGGCAGGCGTGAATTACGTCAGCGTCGGGGCGCTCACCCACTCGGCCAAGGCTTTGGATCTCTCTTTGCTGGTGGTGTGACCCTGAGCCAAGTCCTCGCTGGACACTGCTTTATTGCTACGCAACGCTGTTGCGACTGATGCTACTTTGAGAAGACAACCTAAGCCCAGCTCCAGCTCAACCGGGCGCCGCGAAAGGCTTCGCCGGGCATCTGGGTTGGGGGTTGCTTCTCTTGCCGGCTCAGATACCCCCCAAAGCAGAGTCGACCAACTCCAGGAGATGGGCTTTCCGTTATTGCTGCGCGCTGCTCCTGCAAACGCATTAGCGGGACAAAGTCCTCAGATCGTGTCCAGCCTCCAGAGGAACAAAACCGTTATTGCTACGCAACGCTGTCGCGACAAGAAGTCGAAAATGAAGGGAGAAACCCCATTGCTACACAACACTGCCACAATCGTCCAGGAGATTGCCCGGCTCAAACAGGAAAGGCAGGCAGTTATCCTCGCGCATTCGTATCAGCTCCCCGAAGTTCAAGAGGTGGCGGACTTTGTGGGAGACTCCTTAGGACTGGCTCGGGAGGCTCAAAAGACGAGCGCCCAGGTGATTGTCTTTGCGGGCGTGCATTTTATGGCGGAGACGGCTGCCATCCTTAACCCGGAAAAGACGGTGCTGCTGCCGGATCTGGAGGCGGGCTGTTCCTTGGCCGATAGCATTCGCCCGCAAGATGTGCTGCGGTGGAAGGCAGCCTGCCCTGAGGGCCTGGTGGTGGCCTACGTCAACACCGCTGCCGAGATCAAGGCTCTGGCAGATGTCTGCGTAACCAGCGCCAACGCAGTTCAAGTGGTGGCCAGCCTGCCCCCGGATCGCCCCATCTTCTTCGTGCCGGATATGTTTCTGGGAGCCCACGTTGCTCAAGTAACCGGAAGGGAGCTGGATCTCTTTCCGGGAGAGTGCCACGTGCATGTTGGCATCCGGGAAGAGCACCTCAAGGCGATGGTGGAAGAGCACCCTGGAGCAGAGTTCCTCATTCACCCGGAGTGCAGTTGCGGCTCTAGCTGTCTCTTCCTCAAACCGGATGCCAAGCTGCTCTCCACCGAGGGCATGGTGCGCTACGCCAAAGCTTCAGAAAGCCGCGAGTTTGTGGTGGCCACCGAGGTGGGCATTCTTCACCGGCTCAAGAAAGAAGCTCCAGACAAAACTTTCATCCCTGTCAAGGCAGAAGCCGTCTGCGAGTACATGAAGAAGATTACCTTGGAAAAGATTTACCGCTCCCTGCAGGAGATGCGCTACGTGATCCAGGTGCCCCAGGAGGTGGCTGAGAAGGCTCGCCGTTCCATCCTGGCCATGCTGGCAGTGCCCGCCGGAGCCTAGAGGTGGAGGGGAAGAACGGGGCGCCGCCCTTGTTAGAAACAGACCTGTTGATCCTGGGAGCAGGGGTGGCGGGGGTGTACGCAGCCCTGTGGGCCGAAGCCCAGGGGGCGACAACTCTGGTGGTAAGCAAGGATCCCCTTCCCTCTGGCTCTACCCCTTGGGCGCAGGGTGGGGTGGCTTTTCCTGTGGATGAGGCGGACGTAGAAGCCCATATCCAAGACACCTTGCAAGCGGGCCGCGGCCTGGTGGAAGAAAAGGTGGCTCGCTCCATTGTGGAGGAAGCACCCTTGCACCTGGAGAGACTTTTGCGCTGGGGCCTTCCTTTCCATCCCCAACCTGTCCGGGAAGGGGGCCACTCCCAAGCGCGGGTACGCCATCTGGGGGGGGATCGGAGCGGACTGTGGCTTCTGAGAGGTTTGCTGGCTCGCCTCAACAGGCTGCCTTTGCAGGGCTACACAGCCCTAAGCCTTTTGCTGGCGGGGGACAGGGTAGGGGGGGCCTTGCTGCTTGGCCCTGAAGGGCCGGTGGAGGTGAGGGCCGGGGCAGTTCTCCTGGCTACGGGAGGATTTGGCAGCCTTTTCCCCGTCTCGACAGCTCCCCCGGGGGCCACCGGCGACGGAATGGTGCTGGCCTGGCGGGCAGGGGCCACTCTCAGGGATCTGGAGTTTGTGCAATTTCACCCCACGGCCTTGCCCAATGGAGCGCTGGTGAGCGAGGCAGTAAGAGGAGAAGGGGCTGTTCTCCTCAACGCCTTGGGGGAGCGTTTTATGCCTCGCTATGCGGAGCTGGGAGAGCTGGCGCCGCGGGATGTGGTAGCTCGGGCCGTTTTCTGGGAGCGGCAGCAGACAGGGGGAACCTACCTGGATCTGCGGGTCGTCGAACATCTGGAGGAGCGCTTTCCCACCGTTGTTGCCTCTGCCCGCGCCTTGGGGCTGGATCCCACGAAGGATCTGCTCCCAGTTGTTCCCGCGGCTCACTACGTGATGGGTGGGATCCGAACGGACACTTTCGGCTTCACCGGCCTGCCGGGCCTTTATGCTGCTGGGGAGGTGGCTTCCACGGGTCTGCACGGAGCCAATCGCTTGGCTTCCAACAGCCTTTTGGAAGGGCTGGTCATGGGCAAGCGGGCCGCCTTGGCTGCCTTGCAAGATTTGGGAGAGGTGAGCTTTCCCCGACAGCTGCAGAGGCTACCCGTTCTGGCGACGTCTCCCGACATCCTGCCGGCTCTCAGGCATCGAGTTGGGGAAGCTTTGGGCGTTGTGCGGGAGGGAACACGGCTGCGGGCTTTTCTGACCTTTGTCAAGGCACTTCCCCTGCAGGAAAAGCCTTGGGCCACCCGGGAAGAGGCCGAGGCAGGCAGTCTGCTTTTGCTGGCCCGTCTGGTAGCTCAGGGGGCGCTGCTGCGGGAGGAAAGCCGCGGGGCCCATTTCCGCGAGGATTTTCCTCAGGAAGGGGAGCCTTTCCATACGGAGGTGCGCGGTTCAACTTTTTTCCGGAGACCTCTTGATGCTACGCATTGCTAACGGCAACAGGCATTCCACTCATGGTGAAAGACGCCCGGCCTGTCGATGCGCTCGAAGGTGTGGGCCCCGAAGAAGTCCCGCTGGGCTTGGGTGAGGTTCTGGGGCAGGTTGGCGGTACGGTAGCTGTCGTAGTAGGCCAAAGAAGCGCTGATGGCCGGGATCGGGATCCCCAGGGCAGCCGCCGTGGACACCACCCGCCGCCAGGATCCCTGCCGCTCCTGGAGGGCCTGCTTAAACTCCTCATCTGCCCAGTCTACGCGGGTGTAGTGTCTCTAGTATCGACGAAATCTTCAAGTAGAGCCAGTATAAGCTGCCTCGGTGAGGGAGGATTCCTGGTAAAGGCGGGTGGCAGGAGGAAATCCACAGGCGCTGCCATCTTTGTGGATCACTTTCTCTTCCCAGGGCAGGCGATAGGCCCCATTCACCAAATCCTGCATGTAGGTGTAGGGGCAATCTTGGGCTCCGCCTTTGACGGCCACATAGCCACGGTGTCCGAATTGATAAATGTTGTTTTCCACACCCCAATGGATGCGAGCTTCCCGCACCAAATCTGGGCGCACTTCGCCAGTAATGATTTCATCAGGGCGATGGGATCCCATGACCAGGGGGGTGCCATCAAAGTTGCAGATCATGCCCTCCCCCATAGAATCAAACGTGCCATCCGACCCACACATACACACCGAGGCCGTCACCATCAAATTGCAAAAGGCATTGGCCTGATTGGTAATTTGCCAACTGTGGCGAATGGGGGCAGTATATCCGGCAGTGCGCAACATAATCTCGGCCCCTTTGTAGGCACACTCGCGGGCCATTTCTGGAAACATGCCATCATGACAAATGATCAGGGCAATCTTTGAGCCATTCGGGCCATCACAGACAGGGATCCCTAAATTTCCCGGCTCCCAAGGTTCGACGGGAACCCAAGGATGCAGCTTGCGATAGTACAGTTGTAGGTTCCCTCGATTGTCGAGAATAATGCCGCTGTTATAGGGATTACCCTGCGGGTTGTATTCCATGATTGAGAAGCAGCCCCAAATATCGTTCTCTCGGCAGGCGGCACTGAAGGCAGCTACCTCTGGTCCATCCAGTCGGCACATGATCTCCGGATTAGTGTCCATCGACAGGCCGTGCAGAGAGTACTCCGGAAAGACCACCAAATCCATGCTGGGCATGCTGCGGCGAGCCTTCCCCACCATACTGACTATCTTTTGGGTTTGCGCCGCCAGATCATCGGGAGTAACCACATTGGGTAGCTGCAGTTGCACCAGTCCCAATACAACACCGTTGGGAGTTTTATTCAGGCCACCGAGTCCACTCATGATCAAATCCTTTGCTGATGAAGATGGAATGGGTTAGAGAGTTAGTCGAATGGATTTAAGAACTTGTAAAAGCCGATGTATCGATTTGCTATCTAGCAATCCCAGCTTAGGTAGATAATGGTAGGTAATGGGTGAACCTTGCTGTAACAAGATAAATTGGTAGTCTTCTCCATTTGTAGCTAATCCCCAAACAAATTCTTGATTTTTTATTCCTTTGTAAGCATAGGTCAATAATTGGGCGATGGCCAGGCTTGTAGCTACTGTTCCTCCCTTGGTTTCTATCACGAGGATCCAAAAGCTCTCTCTTGCTCCTCTTCTAATGGCGAGTAAGTCTACACGACCTTTGATGGCAACTTGGCCTTCTTCCTCCTCAACGATAATATCGGCAATATTTTCTTCTAGATTAATTTTGATGTCGCTCGATAGAAAGCCTGCCAGTTTGAGAAGTGGAGAAACAAACAGAAATTTGACTTGCCCTTCATTCAGAGTGTCATCGGCCAGATAGCTAAAATACAATTCCTGGAGTTGGGTCAGCTCCTCAATCTCCCGTTCAGTCAAAGGGGGTAAGTCCAGTTTTTCCTCGAACTCTAAAGAATCTCCCCGACACAGCCCTAAGAGCTCGTGAACCTCTCTCAGAGTCAGGGTATTGGCAGGTCGGGTTTGTACAGCGGTCATAACCAGGGATCCCTAAATCGGGTTCACTTCGACTATAGCCAGTCGGCTACTTCCCGGTGCCCAAGGCCCCAGGCATGCCTGCCAGGGTTCGCCGCGGAGAACTGGTCAGGATCATGATCCCCAAGGTCAGCACGTAGGGAGCGGCATTCCACAGGTAGTAGTTGGACTGCACACCCACCGACTGCAAGGCTGGCCCAATCGCCTGAGCTCCGCCGAACAAAAAAGCAGCCAATAAACACTGCAACGGGTTCCACTTGGCAAAGATCACCAGGGCCACGGCCATCAAGCCTTGTCCGCTGGAAATGCGTTCTGTCCAACTGCCGGGGTAGTATAGGGACAGGTAAGCTCCTCCCACGGCTGCCAAGAAGCTGCCTGCCATGATGCACAGAGCCCTTACCTTGGGCACCGAGATCCCCATGGCCCGTGCTGCATCGGGGTTGTCGCCCACAGCCCGCACGAATAGGCCCCAACGAGTGGAGCGAAAGAACCAGTGCATGACAAAGGCCAGGAGGATCCCCAGCAGCAGAAGTGGGCTCAGTTTTAGGGCAGCTTGAATGGCAGGACTGCTGCTCCAATTTCCCAACTCAAAGGCAGGTAGCCGGGGGGCTGCGGGCTGAATGAAGGGTTTGCCCAGGTAAAAGGCCATTCCACTGCCAAAGATGATCATAGCAATGCCCACCGCAACATCGTTAACCCGAGGTTGTTGGGCCAAAAAGGCGTGGATCCCTCCCAAGGCTAAACCGGCAAACCCGGCCACCAATACCCCTAACCAAGGCGCGACCACACTGCCTGCCGTGTTTTGGGTGAGGAAGGAGATGGCGTAGGCGCTCATTGCCCCCATCAACAGGGATCCCTCTAGGCCGAGGTTGATTTTGCCGCTTTTTTCCGTCAGACACTCCCCCAAGCTGACGAACAAAAAAGGCGCACTTCCCCGCAAGGTTCCGGCGATCACCGCCAAGGGGATCCCCCACCATCCTAGGGCTTCTGTTTCCATCTGAGTTTTTCTCCTGACCACTGAATTGGTTACTTGACCAAATCATTGCTACTTCGGGGGCCAGTTATCTAGGCTGGTTCTGAGGGTTCTCGATCCCGAAAAAAGTCGAAGCGCCCGTAGAGGGATTCGCTGTAGAGAATCAGCAAAAAGACAATGCCCTGAAACACCAACACAGTAGCATCCGGCAAATTGTGGGAGCGCTGCAAAATGCTGCCGCTGGCCAGGATCCCTCCCAGGAGGATAGCCATCGCCACTGCTGCGGCTGGGTTTTGTCGAGCGACAAAGGCCACCAGAACGCCGCTGTAGCCATAGCCCACAGTCAAGGACTCATTGGCCCGCCCGTGTACGGCAGCCACCTCTACCATGCCCGCCAAGCCGGCACAGGAGCCGGCCAGAAAGGTGATTAACAGTGTGAGTTTACCGACAGCAATCCCCACCATTCGGGCCACCTTTGGGTTACCCCCTATTATGCGCACCGAAAAACCCAACGTGGTGCGTTGAATCAACACATAGGCAACCAGGCAGGCAACGATGCCATAGACCAAGCCGAAGTGGATGCGGGTGCCCCATAGCCGACCCAACATGTTGGCCTCGTCAACGGCAAAGCTGGAGGGCTTGCTCAAGAAACTGGGATCCCGCAGCGGCCCCCCCACCCAATGGTTCATCAGGGCAATGGCAATGTAGTTCATCAACAGGCTGCTGATGGTTTCATTCACACCCCGGTAGTGGCGCAGTGCCCCCACCACCATGATCCACAGGCCACCGGCCACCATGCCCGCCAAGGCCATCAGGAAAACGACCACGGGTGGAGCCAGGGATCCCGCCCACAGCCCCATCGCCACAGCTGCCACCCCCCCCATCACCAGAGCTCCTTCATTGCCGATGATCACCAGCCCCATGCGGGCCGGCAGGATGGTACACAGGGAGGTGAGCATCAGGGGAGCCGCCCGTTGCAGAGTATTTTGCCAAGAGAACCAACTGCCGAAGGCAGCTCTGTAGATGGAGCCATAGACGGCGAAGGGATTTGCGCCGGCCATGGCACAAAACAAGCCGAAGATCAACAGCGAGGCCAACAAAGCCCCAAAGGGCAGTAGGATCGGCTCAAGGCTGGAGCGCCACCGCAGCGGAACCGAGCGGGAAACAGCAGAAGAGGTGGTAGCCATCAGCTAGAGATACTCCCGATCACGCCTTCCACCAGGTAGTCCATGGATTCCAGCTCGATTGCCCGCTGGCCGTATTCCACTCCGGCAGGGATCACCTCTTTGCCGGTATTGTCTTTGAGAGGGCCTTTGTAAATGACCAACGAGCCAGCTTGCAACTGGGCAAGGGCCGCTTCTCCAGCTTTTTTGGCCTCATCGCTGGCTGCCGATCCCCAGGGGGAAGTTTTAATGAATTTCTCTTTGATACCCCCCCGAATGAGGTGGGGGATCCCACCGTTCATCAGGGTTTTGCCCGCCTGGATGGCTTCGGCAAACTGGGTATAGACGCTTGTCCAGTCGTATTCAGCGCCCGTCAAATAGCCCTTGGGAGCCAGCGCCGCTTGGCTGGTGTTGTGACCACAGCTCATCAGACCTCGCCGCTCTGCTGTTTCGATAACGATTTTGGGACTGTCCACATGGCAGGTGAGCACATCGATGCCTTGGTCGGCCATGCTGTTGGCAGCTTCTGCCTCTTTGACAGGTAGAGCCCAATCTCCCGTAAAGATCACCTGAGTGGTGATGTTGGGGTTGACACTCTTGGCTCCTAAGGTAAAGCTGTTGATGTTGCGCAACACAATGGGAATGGGTTTGGCGGCGATAAACCCAAGGCGGTTGCTTTTGGTCATGGAACCGGCCAGCACCCCGTTGATGTAGTGGCCTTCATCCAAGTAGCCGAAGTAGCTACCGACGTTTTTCGGATGCACTCCCTCAATGTAAAGTCCACCGGCGTGAAAGAATTGTACCTCTGGATATTCCTTGGCTACCCGCAAGATATGGGGATCGTAGTAGCCAAAAGAAGTGGGAAAGAGTACCGTTGCCCCATCTTGCTCGATCATGGCCCGCATGGTTTCTTCCACGGCCACCGTTTCCGGCACATTTTCTTCTTCAACGGTTTTCACCCAAGTTAGGCTGGACAAGCCAACTTTTCCCTCTGCATGGGCCTGGTTCCAGCCAAAGTCATCTTTGGGGCCAACGTAAATAAAGCCGATGGTGATCTCTTTCTTGTTCTGGGCCTGGGCACGCCACAACTGTGAGGTCAAGGTGATGGCAGCGGCGGCAGCACCAGAGCGAAGGAGCTGCCTACGAGTGTACAGATGACGAAACAATGGCCGGCTCATGTTGAGAATCCTATTCGTGAATAAGCTTTCTGGAAAGACGAGACCCAGCAGACTCGGTGAGGTTCTGAACCTCTGCTGAACCCCTGGCAGCAACTACTGTATTTACTAGATAGCCTCTATCGAGAAGTTTTGGTAGTCTAAATTACAGTTTTCTCGATTCAAAGTTTTGATGCTTCACTTTATGCTGGCAAAAGTCCTTCCCGCTCACCCAAAGTTCGGTTAGCCCGTTTTTGGCACTGATAACATTCTCAAGTCTGATGAGTTTTGCGAGTGGGTTTTATGGGTTTTCAATGGCAAGAGGGTGTTGTTCTGGCCGGCCCGGATCTGGTTCCCCATCGCTGCTCCCGCTTCGGGGTAGAACAAGACACCGTTACCTGCATGGAACTGGGGGATCCCATTGTTGGGTTGGAACAGAGATCCTGGGTGATTTTGCCGGCTTTCACCAACAGCCACACCCACATGGGGGATAGCTGTCTGCCGGATGGGGCGACAGGCCTGACTTTGGAAGAGGGGTTCTTCCGACCTGACGGCTACAAATATCGAGAGTTAGCCAAACAGTCGCCGCAACAGCACCTGGAACACATCGCCGCTCACCTGCGCTACATGGCGGCAACGGGCACCATCCGACACATCGATTTTCGCGAGCAGGGGGTCTACGGCTGCCAACTGTTGCGGGAAGCTGCAGCCCAAACCGGGATCCACTCAGTGATCTTGGGCCAGTTTGAGAGCCTCCCTTTCAGTGAGGAGCAATTGCGGCAAAATCGGGATCCCTTAAACCCCCAAGCCTATCAAGAATTGCAAGAGATTCTGGCAGTAGCAGATGGATTTTCCGAGAGCACCCTGAACGATTTGACGGAACCCGCCTGGCGGCAGATCCACGACCTGACCGAGAAAATAGGCAAGCTGCGGGCCATCCACTGTCTGGAAAATGAGGGGTATCGAGAGGTCAGTCTGGCCATCGCCGGACGGGGAGATTTGGAGCGTGCTCTTGATTTTTACCGTCCCCATTTGGTGATTCACGCAACGGTGGCCAACGCAGCGGAAATTCAATTGCTCTCCCGGCATCGGGTGAATGTCGTTTTGAACCCACGGGCCAATGCCAACTTGGGACTGCCTCTCCCGCCGATTGCCCGCCTGCTGGAGAGTGAGGCCAATCTCTTGCTAGGCACCGACAACGGACTTTTGAATAGCCCGAACCTTTTGGCAGAGCTGGATTTCACCTACAAAGTGGCCAAAAGCCAGTTTGGAGATGCGGTGCGCCCTGATCCAGTCGAGATTTTGAAGATGGTGACCAGCAACATCCGACATTTACGGCCTCTACTGGGATCCGATGTGTACGGCTATTTGGATGTGGGGCTGCCCGCCGATTTGGTGGTGCTGGACTTCACCCGTCCTCATTTGCGGGCCAGTCGTCATCTAATTGCGTCGATTCTCACTCGGGTTACCCCGGCAGATGTGGTGCTGACGATGCGGCAGGGCCAGGTACTGTGGCGGGATCCCCAGCGGGTCAACTGATGTCGAAGCTGCGACTGGGAAAAGCTGGTGAAATGCGATTATTCCTGTCTATTTCTGGAAGCGATGTAGGCTCGCCACCCCCCCCAAGCGGTGATGTCCAATTGCCCCTCACACAGGTAGGGTTCGGCTAGGATCCCCAGCACTTCCTCCCCTTCTGCCAAAAGAATGCGGCCCACTGACAAGCCTGGCGGCTCTTGCAAAAGGAGTTGACCCAACCCATGGGCAGGGATTTCCCAAATCTCCAGAGCAATTGCAGAACCGCCCTGGCAAACCCGTACCATGCCTGGATAAAGACCGTCGATGGACCAAAGCCGATAACAAGCGGCTGTTTGGGCTTCCCGCACAAAGCGACCCCCAATTTGCAGTAGGTTCTCATTGAGGGGTAGCCCCCGCATCAGGGTGCCATTCACGGCCAATTTAATGTCCATATCAAATCAAACAGATTCTCCCGCCTCCGGATCCCCGGCCAGAGAGGGATCCCAAGACCTCCTCATGCTACCCGTTGCTAACGGGAACAGGTGCTCCACTCATGGTGAAAGACGCCCGGCCTGTCGATGCGCTCGAAGGTGTGGGCCCCGAAGAAGTCCCGCTGGGCTTGGGTGAGGTTCTGGGGCAGGTTGGCGGTACGGTAGCTGTCGTAGTAGGCCAAAGAAGCGCTGATGGCCGGGATCGGGATCCCCAGGGCAGCCGCCGTGGACACCACCCGCCGCCAGGATCCCTGCCGCTCCCGGATGGCCTGCTCGAATTCCTCATCCAACAGCAGGTTCACCAGCTCTGGATCCCGTTTGTAGGCCGACTGGATCTCGCCCAGGAAGCGGGCGCGGATGATACAGCCCCCCTTCCAAATCCGCGGAATCTCACTGAAGGTGTAGACGTAGCCGTGGGCAACAGTGGCTCTTTTGAGCAGGGCCATCCCCTGCGCATAGGAGCAGATTTTGGAGCAGTAGAGGGCGGCGCGCAGATCTTGGATAAAGCAGTCGGGATCCCCTGCAAAAGTTGCGTCGGGCCCCTTCAACTGGGCAGAGGCAGCCACCCGTTCCTCTTTCATCGACGAGAGGATGCGAGCTTGCACCGCCGCTTCAATGGTGGGCACTGGTACCCCCAGATCTAGAGCGTCCTTGACTGTCCACAAACCGGTGCCTTTTTGCCCAGCCTTATCCAGAATGAGATCCACCAACGGCTTGCCGGTTTCCGGATCCAGGGTTTGGAAAATCTTGGCGGTAATTTCAATTAGGAAAGATTCCAGCTCTGTTTCATTCCAAGCCTGAAAAATCTCCTGCATCTGCGAGGCCGACAGCTTCAAAGCCCTGCGCATTAGGTCGTAGACCTCGGCGATCAGCTGCATATCGCCGTATTCGATGCCGTTGTGTACCATCTTCACGTAGTGCCCGCCCCCTTTGGGCCCCAGGTAGGTGACACAGGGGCCGTCTGGCACTTGAGCGGCAATTTTGGCCAAGATGGGCTCCAGTTGTTGGTAGGCCTCTGGGCTGCAGCCGGGCATGAGGCTGGGGCCGTTCAGGGCTCCCTCTTCCCCGCCGCTCACTCCCATGCCGACAAAGTGGATCCCGGTGGGGGCGAGGGCTTCGGCACGGCGATCGGTGTCGGTGTAGAGGGAGTTGCCGCCGTCGATGATGATATCCCCCGGATCCAGCAGGGGTTTAAGCTCGTCAATCACCGCGTCTACCGGCGCACCCGCCTTGACCATGATCAAGAATTTGCGGGGCCGCTCCATCAGTTGCACCAATTCCGGCAGGCTGTAGGCGGGGGTGATCCGTTTGCCTTGGGCTCGCTCCCGCATGAACTGGTCGGTTTTGGAGCTGGTGCGGTTGTAGACGGCAACCGGGAAGCCATTGCGCTCGACGTTGAGGGCCAGGTTTTCCCCCATCACCGCTAGGCCAATCACCGCAAAGCTGGGCTTGCTCATAGTTGGGCACTATCGACACCTCACCCAATCTAGAGGCCAATCTGACCGACGGGGCTCAGGGATCCTGTTTTCTTCACCTTTGCCGGCCCTGATTCAAGGGCAGCCCAAACTCTCACGGGTGGTTACGCCGGTTATCGGGTGGGATCCCTCAGCTCGCTCACACAACTGCCGCTTTGCCGCCCGATCCACATAGGCTTCGCTGAAATCGGCGCCGGCAATCTGCGCTCCTTGCCAAACCGCCCGTGCGGCAATGGCTCCCGTGAGCTTGGCCCCTCTGAGATCGGCTCCTGCCAAATTGGCCAGATCCAAAAGGCTATTGCTCAAATCGGCACCGGATAGGTTGGCCCCCGCCAGATTGGCCTTGGTGAATGCCGCCCCCGAAAGGTTGGCCCCGTGCAGATCGGCGCCCTGCAGGTTGGCGCTGACAAAGCTGCTGCCCCGCCAATCTTGGCCGGATAGATCTTGACCTTGCAGATCGGCGTTGTTGAAGTTGAGACGGGCTTGGCTGCCCGCTATGGAGCCCCAGAGGAGCCAAAGCAGCAGAGTGGCCGCCAGCAGCATGCCCAGCTTCCCGAAGTCGCGCCAGCAAGTCGAGGCGTTGGATTTTGGGGCCATCGAGGATCCCTAGATTCTCTACCCCCATTCTTGCCGATTTTCCCCTTGCCCACTGAGAACTGGGATCATTGCGTTGCAGCAGAGACAGCCGTTATCCGCCGTAGGTTACATTCCGCTCGGTGGTGCGAAATTGCAGGATCGTCAGCCCCACCACAATGAGAAACAGGACGATGGATTGTGCGGCAGCCCTACCCAAATTGCCTGAAGACACTCCGATTTTGTAGATCTCGTAGATCAACACCGAGGTGGATCCGGAAGGGCCCCCAGCAGTCAGCAAGTCAATGGTGCCAAAGATATCGAAAAACGCATAGGTCATGTTGGTAATCACCAAAAAGAAGGTGATGGGAGAAAGCAGCGGTAGGGTGATGGCAAAAAAGCGACGCACAGCCCCGGCTCCATCAATGGCAGCCGCCTCCAGCAGATCCTTGGGCAGGTTTTGCAGGCCGGCAAGGTAAAACAAAATGTTGTAGCCCATCTGCTTCCAAACGCTAGCAAAGATCACCACCCAAGGGGCCAAGTTGGGATCGCTGAGCCAGTTTAAACGGGGGATCCCCACCAGGCCCAGCAAATGGTTGGCCACCCCTCCCAAGGGGTTGAACATGATAAAGAAGATGATCCCGGCCACCGCCGGAGAGATGGCGTAGGGCCAGATCAGCAACACCCGATAAATCGCCGCCCCCCGAATCGGCTGATAGGCCAGCGTGGCAATCAACAGGGATCCGCTCAACCCCAGCACCACGATGGCCGCCGAAATGGCAAAGGTAATCCCCAGGCTGCGCAGATAGGTGGAATCCGTCAGCAAAGCGGTAAAGTTATCCACACAGACGAAGCGGCTGCGCGGCGCCCCCACAAACGTGAGCAGGGTGGAAAGGCGGAAGGTATCCAGCCCTGGGTAGTAGAGAAACACCACCAAGATCGTGAAGGTGGGCAACAAGAGCAGCCACGCCAGCCACCACTGCTTAAAGATGCCCCTCTCCTGAACAGCTGGGCCGGGGATCCCCAGGCGGCGCTCCTGCTCCTTCTGCGTCCACGCCAACAGCGGCCAGAGGGGAATGGCCATGCCCGCCAGCACCAGCCCCACGCCAAAGGCCATGTCGATGGCCTTGCGCTCCGGCTCAAAAGTGCAAAAATCCAGGGGCGCCATAAAAATCAGGGATCCCAGCCCTCCTGCTAGGCCCCCCAGCACTGCCCCCACCGGCACAGGCCACTCGATGCGTCGAAAACGGAGCCCCATCCAGAGGGATCCCAGCAACCCCGCCAACAGGGGCAGCAGCACTTGGATGAATCCCAACATCGCCTCTCACCTCGGCTTTGCTCTTCACAAGAGCCTCGTCAAAACCCAAAAAGGGGCAGGCCGCCGCCCACCCCCATCCCTCAATAACACCCCTGGCCCATCGACACTGGGGCTACTGGTAAAGGGAGTTGTACTCGGCCAGAAGGCGGTTGGCCTCCTCGTTGGCCTTGGCCATGGCCTGGGCCGGATCCCCGCCTTTAAGCATCAGATCTTCCATGGTTTGGGTCACCACGTTGCGAATTTCGGGGAAAGCCCCCAGCAGCGCCCCCCGAGTGGCAGGGGTCACCTTGGAATTGTTGATTTGGTCGCTGGCGGTGAAGAAGTTGGGGTTTTCCTTGAACCAGCCCTTCGACTCCAGCAAGGCTACCGAGCTTTTCCGAATGGGCAAGTAGCCGGTCACTTGGTGCCACTCGGCAGCATTTTCGGTGTTATTGAGCCACAGCATGAAGGTCAGCGCCCCCTCTTCCACCTCCTTGGGCAGATCCTTCACCAGCCAGAGGCTGGCTCCCCCGATCAAGTTCCCCGTCCAACCCTTGTCGGCGTTGTAGGGCATGCGGGTGGTGACCAGCTCGATGTTGTTTTGCTTGGCAGCGTTGGTGATGTTGGCGGCATCGGCGCTGCTGGTGATGGCCATGGCGACGGTACCGGTCTGGATGGCCTGCTCGGTGGCTGCCCAATCCCGCTGCTTGCCGCTGTAGATGTAGTAGCCTTTGTCATACATCCCTTTCCACCAGGTGGCGATGGCAATTGACGGCTCCGAGTCCAAAAAGACCTGGGTGGCACGGGCGGCACGGCCATTGTCGTTGTTGGCCAAGAGGGCATTCTGCTGGGCCATCCACTGCTCGTAGAACCAGCCGTGATTGGGCCAGGTCACACAGCCCTGGGGAGCGTCGGGGAGGGCCATGATCTTTTGACAAGCAGCCTCCAGCTCTTGCCAGGTGGCCGGCGGCTTTTCGATCCCAGCCTTCTTCAAGATGGCCGTGTTGGAGTAGAGAATGGGGCTGGAGCTGTTCCAGGGCATGGAGGTAAATTTGCCATCCAGGGTGTAGTAGCTCACCACCGGCTCGATAAAATCGTCGAAATTCACTGGGATCCCGTTCACTTCGGTGCGATTGCCCAGAGCCTCGGCAATGGACTTGAAGTAACCAAAATCCCGTGCCCGCTGGGTGCCCACCTCAAACCATTGCACCACCGAAGGAGCAGCATTTTGTTGAATGGCCAGGTCGGTGGCTTGCTGAATTTCTTCGTAGTTGCCGTAGCCTTCGACCGTAACTTTGTATTGAGGAAATTGCTTGTTGAACTCTGCCGCTTTTCCGCGGGCCCAATCCAGGCGGTTATCGGTAAAGGCAATCCAAACTTTGACTTCGGCAGGAGACTGAGCAAAGCTGTCGGCAGCCAGAAGAGCAGCAGCAGACGCAGCCACCAGGCCAGCCGCAACAGCCAGGAAAGTACGACGGGTATTCATAGAAAAATGCAGTCGCATTCGCTAAGGGCACCTCTGAGATTACAGCACCGACATTAAGAGCAGGTTATGTCTGGCGGGATCCCCTCGGGAGGTGAACCTTCAGGCCAAAGTCAGAGTCAGACAGGGTAAAGGCTGAGCCTGGGTTATGATCGACAACCTCTCTAGGGGTCTCGAAAAATGAGAATGAAAATGAAAACCGCAAGCTTTTGCCTGTTATTGGTTACTGCCCTCCTGATGGCGCTTGCTCCCTTTGCGCAGGCTCGCCCCCGTCAACGCACTCGCACAGCCACCACGCCAACGGCTGGATCCCTGACCCCGAGCGGTGAGCGCACCTTCACTCACTCCGGCACCTACACTGGCACCGGGCCAAGTGGCAGATCGGGTAGTGGCACCTATTCCGGCCAGGGATCCCGGCAATTCATTCCCGGTCAGGGGGTGGAAGGAGACTATTCCGGCCAAGTCACTACCCAACAAGGTCAGACCTGGAACCTGAACCATCAGCACACCACTACTCACACACATGAGGGTTGGCAACGGCAGGGCAGCACCACCCTGCAAAACGCCGAGGGCAAGACGGTGGGCAGCAGCTCGAGCCTTATCGAGGGCCAAGCGGGGCAAGGCTGGCAGCGCAGCGGCCAATTCAACAATGCTCGCGGCCAAACCTACACCACCGAGTCGAGCAGCACACCGACCGGGCCAGGACACTGGCAGCGGGAAACTCGCGTCTTCAATGCCCAAGGGGATCTGCTCGGTGGCTCTGATACCGATGTGCAGTACCGATTTGTACCAGGGCAAGGCTGGGTGAAAACAGTAGAAGGCAATACCCTGAAAGGTCAACCGATCCGCCGCACCACCACAGTCGGCCCCAATCCGTGAAGGATTTGCAGGGATCCCCTCCTCAGCTTGGCTTGGCATGCCGCCGCAGTGCCTGGATCCCCGCGGCCAGGGCAAAGAGCGCGATCAGCAGCAAGGTACTTAGGGCCGCCGCTTGCTGGGTATAGCCCCCTTGTTGCAAGCCAAAGATGAGCCACCCAAAGGTCTCCGAGCGGGAGGTCACCAAGAGGGCGGAGAGGGTCAGCTCGGCAAAAGATTGCAGAAATACCAGCAACACTGCCGCCGTCAGGGCTGGCGCCAGCAGCGGCACCAAGATGTGGCGAAAGGTTTGCAGCAGGGAGGCCCCGTCAATACTGGCTGCCTCCTCAAGGCTGGTATCCAAGCTGCGCCACGCCGCTTGCAGGGGCTGCAGTGCCAGGGCCGAGAACCGCCCCAGGTAGGCCATCAGGATCAGCCATAGGGTGCCGTAGAGGCTCAGCCCCGGCAGGGGAGGAGGCAACCACACCAAGATGAGAGACAAAGCAAAAATCAGGCCCGGCAGGGCATAGGGCAAGTCCACGATGAAGCTGAGCAGGGCCAACAGCGGCACCTTCAAGCGGGTCAGGGCATAGCCCAAGATCGTCCCTATCCCGCTGCAGAGCAGTGCCGCTCCTCCCGCCAAGCCCAAACTGTGCAGCGTGGCGCGGCGGGCCCGCTCCAGATCAAAAAGAACCATGCGGAAATGCTCCAGGGTTAGGTTAGACCAGGTCAGGGGCAGGCCATAGGCCCGCAGCAGGGCAGTCGCAGCCATGGCCAGCAAGGGCCCAAGAACGACCAGCAGAGCTGCGGCGAAAAGGATCCCGCTGAGCAGCCAACCCAGCCAGCCCAGGCGATAGGGATCCGGAGGCGCCTCGCCGGGATCCAACCCCTCCTGACTCCGCTGGGGCCAGCTCAAGAAGAAGAGGGCCGGCAGGCCAAAGAGCAACGCCAGCGCCGCACTGCGCCCAAACCCATCGCCGCTGAAGTTGATCACCTCCTGGTACAGCAGAGTGGGCAAGGTCAGGTAGCGCCCCGGGATCCCCAGCAAGGCCGGGATCCCGAAATTGCCCCAGGCCCCCAGGAACGCCAGTGCTGCTGCTGCCGCCACAGAGGGCCGTAACAGAGGCAGCGTGACGTAGAGCCAAACCTGCAGCAGGTTTGCCCCATCCAGTTGGGCCGCCTCCTGAGCCTGCTTGGAGAGCCGGCTCAGGCCCGCCACCAGCGTCAGATAGGCAATCGGCAGCACAAAAAGAGCCAGCAACAGGATGATCCCCGCCGGTGTGTAGAGGCTCCACAGGGATCCCTGCTTTCCCAAAATCCAGCGCAGCCCCTGCTGCAGATAGCCCACCGGCCCAGCCCACTGGATCCAGGCCAAGGCCAAAACCTGGGGCGGAATCACCAGAGGAGACAAAAAGAGCAGCCGTAGGATCCCGCGGCCCGGCAGATCCGTCTGGGTGGTGAGCACCGCCAGCAGCAGAGCGGCCCCAAGAGCCAGCGCCGCTGAGGCCGCGGACACCCAAAGGCTATGGCGTAGCGCCAGATGGACGCGAGGCGTTTCCAGCAACCAGCGGATGTTCTCACCTTCGCCGCCCAAGGCCCGCTGCAGCAGCCTCCAGAGGGGATAGACGTGGGTCAGAGTCACAAGGGCGGCTACAGCCACCAGCCAGGGGATAATGGGGTGCCTCAACCCTTTGCTCAAGTCCTTCCACCGCAAGACTTGGCCAGCGTCTGGCCAGCTTGATGTCAACCTATTCCCCAAACAACTTGGCAAAGCGAGCCTTGTCGGCCTCGCGGCTCTCGGCCAACTCCGTCGCCGGCACGCTTAAGATCTTCAGCTCGCTCAAGGCGGGGAACCCTTTCGGAGGTGTGACATCCTGCCGCAGTGGCATATAGCCCATCCCTGCAGCAACCTCCTGCCCCTTCTGAGACAGCAAGAAGTCCACAAAAGCCTGGGCAGCTTCCAGGTTGGGCGTTCCTTTTACAATTCCCACCGGCTCTGTAATCAATGGCACACCCTCCTTGGGATAGACCACCTCCACTGGGGATCCCTCGTTGCGGCTGCGAATGGCGAGAAAGTCCACCACCATGCCGTAGCTTTGTTCGCCACTGGCGACGTTGCGAGCCACAGCGCCATTGCCTTGCACCAGCACTGCCTTGTTCTTTTTCAGGGCTTCGTACCACTCCCAGCCCAAGCCGGGGGTGCGGGTGATAACCCCCAAGTTGTAGGCGGCGGCGCCCGAATAGGTAGGGCTGGGCATCACCAGTTGGCCTTCAGGAACCTGGGCCAGGGCTGCCCAGCTATCGATGGGCTGGGCTTTGGCCGTGTTGTAAACGATCACCGTGGCCAAGATCTTGGTGCCGAAGTAGTGGCAGTCTGGGTCGTAGTAGGTGGCAGCGATGGCTTTGGCCTCAGGGCTGCAGTAGGACTCCAGCAAATTGCGGGCTTTCAGCAGCTCAAAGGTGGGCGCATCGGCCACCAACAACACATCTGCCTGGGGGCTGCCCTTTTCTGCTTCTAAAAGAAAGCGGCTGATCACCTCCTCGGTGCCGGAGCGAAAGATCTCCACCGAAACCTCTGGATAAACTTCCCGAAATGCAGCAACAGTTTTCTGAGCATCTGCATCGGGTTGGGAGGTGTACAAACGCAACGTCCCGGAAGGCTTAGCCCAGGCTGAGCTCAAGGATCCCCACGCAAAAGGCTGGGCAAAAGCCACGCTGCAAAGCACCGCCAACAAAGATAGAGGACGCACGGTGATTCTCCTAACCATTCCAAAATCGGTTTTTGCATTTACTCTCACTTTACTGCCGATCTGGCACAAATGAGAGCATTGCCCAAATTCACCGGAGAATAAGCCTGTATTGCAGCTTTTCAGACAACATCTATCACAGCCACTATAAGTCACAACCACATGGATATGGATAGAAGCACCCCCTGCGTAGCAGGGATCCCACTTCGCTCACAAAACTCGCAGGAAGCCGGGGGAAGCTTTGGCTTCGGGGTTCCCAGGTTTCCCCCTATTTTAGGAGTTGAATACAGCTCAGAATACCTCAATAAAATCATCCAAAAGTTATTTTCTGGTTATTTTGAGATTAAGTTCTGATTAAGAAAAATTACCGGCCAGATTGTGAGAGGAAAAAGCACAGCTTGGTTCAACCAGCTATGCTTTTTGGAACCACATACCCTGTACTTTGGCTATAGGGATCCGAAAGCGTCTTCCTTATCTAGCTCCTCCTAGAGAAGCTTAACCAAGGCAACCAGCTTCCGACTCCACCCGCCGGCTTGCCGTCGTATCCGGCACCCCCGTCGACAACCGGTAACGCCTTCCACGGTAGTACCACCCCAGCCGCGATACGCCACGGTCAGACCAAAAGCTCACAAGACTCCTCCTGCTTTGCTCCTTCTCCACCCCCCTCGCAGACACTTTTCGCCCCGAACTCAACCGTTGCCTTGGGGCTAGGTTGGGCCCGGAAAGGCCTACAGCAGGCGAGTTTTGAGGTTTAGTTTAAGGCCTGCCCAGTGTTGGGAAGCGGGCGGACGGAATCGAACCGACAACAGCAGTTTGGAAGACTGCGGTTTTACCATTAAACTACGCCCGCACGGGCATTCAGCGATGCTGAATATCTATGGTAGCATCTCTCGGCGGTGCCCCTTCCCACTCAGAGTTTGGAGAAAAATCCATCTCCATCAGCGGGACAGACTTCTCCGGTAGGCTGGGCTTACTTGCTCTGGAGATCTTTCTGGCGTTTCCTTTGCCATTGGCGAAACTCTTTCTCGTAGCGTTCACCCTCCGTTTGGTAGGCGTTCCAGCCCTTGAGGGCAACGGTCAAGCCCCACCCCATGAGTATAAACAGCGACCAAGATAGCCCTCCACCGGAGAGCCAGTCTAAGCCCAGCAAAAAGCTGTTGACAATTCCATAGCGGCCCAGCAGTTGGTAAAACTGCCGACGGCGGTAGCGCTGGAATTCTCGGTGTTGGCTGTTCAGCTCTTGCCAGGCCTTCCATTCCTGCTCGGCCAAGTCCAGCTCTTGGGGGGAGATCCCCAGTTCGGCAGCCATCTCCTGCAGTTGGGAGCGGGTGAACTCGCCCAGGCGTGGCTGGCGGGCAATGGCCCGCTGGAGGATCTGCTGCACGTCCTCTTGGCTGTACCGGGATCCCGACATTTGGCTGACTTACATATAACTTCGTAAACTTTATATCTCTTAGTTTGGGCTAGCTGGATCTTGCGCCTTATGAAGCTCCCTCCGCCGCGGGATCCCAACCGTTAGACTAAACCTAGACTGCGAGCCTCCTTCTCTGGGGTTAAGTGTCCCTGTACTGCCTGTGATCTGTGCTTGCCAGTAGGGTTATGGCCTCCACCCGCTCTAGATCTTACCTTCGCCAGAGTCGTACCTCCCTATTGAGCGATCTGCTGCAGGCTTTGCCGCACCTGCGCCCACAACTGTATTTCAAATCCTCTTTGGTTGCCCTCAGCCACGCCATTGAGGATCAGGTGCTGCAAGGGCAGGGATCCCCGTGGGTATTCGCTAACTTTCAAAAGGAGCGCTACTACCGCCAGGAGGCACGGCGCTACCAGCGCATCAGCGCAATGGCCCAAGACGTGTTTGTGTTGGCGACCCCAGAAAAGGATTTTGCTCAGACAGACCTGCCCTACCACACCATTCCCTTGGATCCAGAGGATCCCTTGGTGCAGGAGTGGCACTTGATCGTCATCGATGCCCACTATGCCACCTGCCTCGTGTGTCGAGAACGCTTGCAGATGCAGCGGGAGCGTCCTTGGCAAAGCAGCGATATGGATGCAGCTCGCCAATTTGATGGGATCTGGTCATTTGATCGTCAGATTACAGTCCAAGCGGCTTTGGCCCTGTTGCCCAAGATCCTCAGTTACCGACCGGATCTGGAACCTCGCCTTGAGCCCCTTCGCCAGTACCTCAAGGGATCCCCGCAAAACTCCGCCAGCCAACTGAATCCAGGCCCCTTTACCGAGCGGCTGATCACCTATCTCCAGGCAGGGCAATACAAGCTGCAGCGGGCCTACCGCACCATTCGGGCGCAAGAGCGCAAAGAGCATCTGATCAACCGCATCAGCAGTGCCATTCGCCAGTCTTTGGATCCCGGCGAGATTTTGGCAATTGCTGTGCAGGAGCTGGGGCAGGTGGCAGAGGTGGGGCGATGTTTGATCTACCGTTACGATGGCCAGGCCCCTGCTGTTCAGATTGAGCAGGAGTACCGCACCCTAACGATGGGCAGCCTTAAGGGATCCCTGTGGCCTCTTCCCAGCAACCCTTTTTTGCGGGAGGCAGTAGCCTCGGCACAAGCGGTGTGCTGCGAGGATACCCAAAAGGATCCCCGCCTGCAGCGAGTGCCGGAGCTGTGGCAGCCGGCCCAAATTCGGGCTTGGGTGGCCATGCCGATTCTCTATCAAGGGCGGTTGCTGGGCCTATTGGAGCTACACCACGAACACCCTCACCGCTGGCAGCCGGCCACTCTGGAGTTGGCAGAAGCCATTGCCAACCAAGTGGGGGTAGCCCTCTTGCAGGCAGAAGCCTATCAGCACCTAGAAGAGCTCAATCGCCAGTTGGCAGCTCTGGATCAGGCCAAATCAGAGCTGATTGCCGTGACCGGACACGAGCTGCGCACCCCGCTGTCCACCATTCAGGTGTGTTTGGAGTCTTTGGCCAGCGACCCCGACATGCCCCTGGAGATGCGCCAGGAAATGTTGAACACAGCCCTGCAAGATGCCGATCGGCTGCGGGAGTTGGTGCAGGACTTTCTCACCCTCTCCAAGCTGGAAAGTGGTCGCGTTCGCTGGCATATCGAGCCGTTGTCTGCTCAAGAATGTGTGGAGCTGGCCCTGAGCAATGTCAAAGCGCGACGGCGGCACGAAGACTTGCCCACCATCGAGCAGGTGCTGCCCAAACGGCTGCCAATGGTTAGGGCGGATGGGGAGTGGCTGGTGGAGGTGTTGCGTAAGCTGCTGGACAATGCCTGCAAATTTACCCCTTCCACCGGACGGATCTGGATTCGGGCAGAAGTGGAGCCACCAGCCGGTGGATCGACGGGGGCGATGGTGAAGTTCACTGTTGCCGACACCGGGCGCGGCATTGAGCCAGACCGGTTGCAAGCCATCTTCGAGCGGTTTTATCAAGCAGAGGGATCCCTGCGGCGCTCGGTGGGTGGGACGGGCTTGGGGCTAGCCATTTGCCGACTGATCATTGAGGCCATGGGGGGGCGCATCTGGGCAGAATCGGGGGGGATCAATCAGGGCAGTGCCTTCCACTTCACCCTGCCGATAGCGCACCCACACACCCAAGGACAGCCCTCGATCGCTGCTTGAGACTCGAAAGGTGAAGGACCACCGGCCCACTTTGCCTCTGGGATCCACCTGGCAAATTCCAGCTCGAATATCAAATCCCACAAATGGCAATAAAGCTGTTCCCCAGCCCCCCTCTTCTTTGGCAGAAGGGCTGAGAGTGGTCGCGTCAGCGGCGCGGAGCGCTTGGGGAACGAGGTACCTATTGGGCGCGCCTCAAACGGGCTTGGAATGATCCGACAAACTCAGGCAGCGCTCCCGA
Source organism: Synechococcus sp. R55.7 (assembly GCF_047461955.1). Lineage (NCBI taxonomy): Bacteria > Bacillati > Cyanobacteriota > Cyanophyceae > Synechococcales > Synechococcaceae > Synechococcus > Synechococcus sp. R55.7. The sequence continues at coordinate 1,054 of NZ_JANSIC010000008.1, read as the reverse complement.
ATGGCTTGTAAGTTCAGGGCCAAATCTTGGCAAATGCGGCGCTCCACCAGACCGACAGGCATTCTGCGGGGAGGCTTGACCTGCAGGTGGTAGGTGAGCAAGGTTTGATGGGCCGACCAATCGGCCAGATCCCAAAACCCCTCGAAGATAAGAAAATCCCCTTGTGTTTTTTGGAAGCGAAGCTGCTGAGGAAAGATCTCCTCGATAGCCAGCACCACCGCAGCAGAAAATTGGGCAAATAAAACCTTTTGGGATCCCACTTGACGTACCAGTGTGCGGCCATTCTCACGGCCAATGACGCGACTTTCCACCAAGTTGGGAATAAACTCCGCCAGATGGTCGTAGTCGGTCAAAACCTGCCAGACCTGCTGCCGCTCCACCGGAATCAGGACGCGACCTCGCACTTGGCGGCGGCGCTCCCCCAAATCCTCCACCTCCACCTGGATGTCTGAGGACTCCGTCCCGCTGACGCCAGCAGGAATGGGGATCCCATCTTCTGGGGTGGGGTCTTGGGGATCCCATTCAGGGTCAGAAGGCATGGCGAGAACTTCAGTCGCGTAGGTGCTGTAGAGCAGTGCGGAAACCGGAGAGGGAATCGATTTTTGACTGGACAAACCATTCGCCAGCAGTTCCAATAGGCTGCCCCCCTGTGTTTTCTATTGTATCAGGCAACTGTATAGCAGATAACGAACTCTAGGGGAGAAGGGCCTGGAACCAACCGACGATCACCTGCCAAACCTGTTCTAGAAGGGCAAAGGGATCCCGCAACTCCTGCAGCACCTGCCGCGGGCCAATTCTAAAGACCACGTACAACACGGCCAAGATGATTACAATCCCCACCGTTGTCCAGATGGCCTCTCGAACCACCCGCACCCAAAAAACCAGCATAAAAATGGCGATGGCTACAGCGGCAACCAGCGGCAATGTGTCCAGTACCATCGGATCCCACCTCGTTTGGCTCAGATGTTTCAGATTTAACTCCACTGTAGCCAGCTTGAACTGAAAACAGGTGTTCGTAGATGTCCGTTGACAAGGGATCTCCTCTCGTAAAATG
>NZ_JANSIC010000007.1:22787-24839 GCF_047461955.1 Synechococcus sp. R55.7 | reverse complement strand
GTGGTGACCTGGGATCGGCCAAAGATTAAAATTTGCTCCAGCAAGGGTAGAGGCACCTCCTGCAAGAGCGACTCGCCCAAATAGACCATTACGAACTCTTGCTTAAGGCTTAGCCTACACCCCTGCTGAGAGACATATAAAGTTCGCATTATTCGTCATGACGACGCAGATCTTCAGCGCCTCGCCTCTGATCTATGGCATTGCCGGGTTTAGAGCGGCCACGCTCCGGTAAAATCTCAACATCAATTTCAGGACTTGACAAGAAATCCATCACGATCTCGGCCAGACTGCCCGAAAAGAAGCTGGCAATCGTGACAAGAATGGTATTGGTAATCACGGCTGCCAATCCCAAAGGAGCAATTAGCAGGATGGCCAGCGTGATCGAGCCGTTGACCACAGCTGTAACAAGGTTTCTAAGAACTTTGGCATTGATCCTCTTTTTGGACATTTTATTCCTCCAGAGATTCTCCAAGATCTCTACTTCAAGGGCCAGATTATTCCAAAATCATCAGCATTTTTCCTGAGCTGTTCAAGATAACTTTTCCTAGGATTCACCGTTGCCCTAAAAACGGTAACCACCTGATAGTCATCCAAATCTGCAATCCAAACAGGGGACGGCGTGCCTGTGTCGCCGCAGAGAAACTTGTCGTATTTTCCTGGCGCTATCTTGCCTACCTTGTGCAAAACAGCCAAAGCATAGGGCTTATTAAACTCTTCTGGGCCGCTGCAGACTACAATCCTGCAATGGGCATCCACAGCTTCAGGACACTTTTCTTTGCTGACCTGACCAAAGCTCCTGGGATTGCTGGGATCAATGGCCTGCCCAGTCAAAACCTGGAGTGCTTCAAAAAAGCCCCGCAGCCGCTTCTGAAAGAGTTTCTGGAATTCCTCTACCGACTCTGGCAGATTCCAAAATGAATCTTCGGAGTTGGGAATGAGGGTGGATCCCCGCCACCAAGGAGCTCTACCGCGGTCTTGGCGAGAGTAGCAGGGCCTTCTTGCCCCCTGGCCAATACCTCCCAGATGAAACAGCATCCAGGTCAGATTCCGAAAGAGCTTTTGCACTGCTTCCTGCTTCTCCTTTGAAGCATGGTTGTAGCACTCCTCAGAAAGGCTGAGAATGAGGATCCCTTCTTGCTGTCCAGCAGGCTCCCCCCTTCCCGCTTGGTTGGGTTCCGGCTCTGGTTGAGTTACTCGCCCCTTCAAAAGATCCACATGGATCCAGCCATGTTTTTGCTGGGGAGTGATGGCCCCAAAAAGTTGCCCCTCCCATTCCTGCACCTGCTTCACGGGCAAAACACCCAGGGCAAAGGTTCGAAACCAGTAGCGCAGCATGTTCTTAAAGGCTACCGGTCGGACTTCGGCAATTGATTTGTTGTCATACCGGTTCTTATCAGGTCTCCAGTTGACCACTTGCCGCCCGTGGATCAACTGACCCTCCAGCTCAAAAGGCAGCCGCAAGAATTCTCCCTTGTATTGAGATAGAGTTTTGCCAGTTTGAATCAGCCGACCGTAGCCGGTATTGACTTGGGATCCCACTCCTTGCTCCAGCCCGCGGATGAGCCATTCTTTCACTTGGGCTAACATCTCGTCGGTGCAGCCTGGCCCTTTACGCAGGCCAATCAAAAAAGTGGCTTGCTTGAGAGAAAAGAAGAGGTTGGGATTAGGTGAGTATTCAAGATTTTGACCGTTCCACTTCCAGATATTATTGGCAATATCGACAGCTAGACCTCCTGTTCTGGAATTATCGGGATCCCCTTGTCTTTGAGTCTTGGTCGGCACAGGGTAGGCATCCAAAAAGATCACCTTGCCAGCACTATCTTTGTCCTCAGCTTCTAGATGCCCAAGCCAGGGTGCCACTGCTTTATCCGCCTCTTTCCAAGACAGATTGCGCTTCCGCATCAACTCTCGAATAGCCTGGGTGCGGGCTACCCCCCGCAAGGTGGAGCTGGGAATGTAAGGGATCCCCAAGTGATCAAAAGCGGGCAGCAGCATGCTTTCCGGGCCTTTGGCTCCACCCACCCGAATTCGCCAGGGACAGGTGACCTGAAA
>NZ_JANSIC010000007.1:20945-22687 GCF_047461955.1 Synechococcus sp. R55.7 | reverse complement strand
TGGGATCCGAGGGATGTCCTAACCAGGGAGCAGGACGATTGCTAGGCATTTGATCTTCTCCTAAAGATGGAAAGCAGTATTAGGAATTGCGAAGCGTTTCCCGAAATTCGCGCAACATAGCGCTGGTGCCAATTTCTAAGGCGCGTCGAATAAGTTGAGGTACAAGACTGGAGATGTCGAAGTCTGGAAAAAGCCGGCTGCAGCTCGATTCTACGTAGTCTTCTCCCTGCAGAATAAACATCCGTAAACTTCGCTCACCCAAGAGCCAAACTTCGGGCACACCAGTAGCTTTATAAGCATCGATAAAGGTTCGGGAAGTAATGTCGGACTCAATGGCCAGATCAGGCGGAGGCAACAGATCGACATCGATCCTTCCCTCACACCCTCGCACCTGCTCTAGGTGATGGACATAAAAGCAGGTGTCAGGCTCCACCCCAGCACTGCCAGACTTTTTAAGGGTTGTTGAGCCAAAGTCTTCCCAGTCTCTCCCTTGAGAATCAAGGAGAGCTTTCACAATATCTCCGGCAATGCGGTGAGGGCGCTCATGTTTGGACAAGGGAGACATAATCTCTAAAGTGCCGTTGTAATAGGCAACGCGAGTGTGGCGGTCTTCCCCTAACTCCTCCAAAATGCTCTCAAAGTCTTGCCAAGTCAGCGAATGGATGACCACTTGGCTTCCTTCACACAGGGAAATAGACTGGATTGGAATGGCTACGCTCATTATTCCCCTCCGCTAATGTCATGGTAAATGGCTGTAGCCCAGAAGCTGAATTCTTGCGCCAAAGCAAGTCCCAGCCCTGTTAAACCCAGGTACTCTTCAACTCCCAACCCCATGAGACGATCCAGGCCGTTGGATTTGGCAATTTCGTTTTGACCGGAGATCTTTTCTAGGCAATCGAAAAACTCCTTGACCACCTCTTTTTTGCCCTCTTGGCTAAGGGCGTCTTCTTCGGCCTTGAGGCGCAGCAAACCCCAGGTGGAAAGATAGGTGTACAGCTCCACAGCCTGGTTCTTCTGCTCTTTTAGCCTTTCTGTATCCTTGGTTTGTGCTCTGAGCTGGCACAGGGATTCGTAAACGGGCTTGGCTAATGTACGCGGGTCAAAGCTATTCATAAAACCTCCCTCCTAGGTTGAGATCTAGTTCAAAGACAGCTCCACAAAGCCTCGGCCCAAGCTTTCCTGGCCGCCAATCTGCATAATCTGGTTGGATTGCAGCAGATCTCGAAACTCTTTCATTGCCTCCTCAGAACTGCCATTTGCTTGGGCGGTAACCCCCCAGGTAAAGTACATCAAGCTGTCAGGAGGAATGGCCTCTTCATAGCGGAAGCCTCCTTCCACAACCTTGTGCTCGCTAAGCTTGACTTTCACCTGCCGCCACAGGCTCATTTGAATGAGGGTGGCACAGTGCTGATCGGGTAAAACAATCACGCGACTGATATTAGGATCTTTGGTGTAGCTCTTCCATTCCGACCATTGTCGAAGACCCTCTTTGAGAATGGCATCTTTGAGGTAGATAGGCTGGTTTGTTCCCAAGTTGGTGCTATAGGGATCCGGCACTGACAGATTCTGGCCTGTTAGCCGCAGCCAGCGCTTGAGCAGAAGCGGGCAGCTTATCCACACCACCCCGTGGCTGAGGGAGGGCACCGGGATCCAAAGCAAGGAGCCATCTCCAATCCAAATGGATCCCTGGGTCAGCTGATCCCCTTCCCCAATTTCGTTGCCAAAGAGCTCAAATTTTTTGT
>NZ_JANSIC010000007.1:18274-20845 GCF_047461955.1 Synechococcus sp. R55.7 | reverse complement strand
GTGTGCAGGGGAGTCAATAGATGGAGGTAGGCAATCTGAAAAGTCATGGATGGGCTCCTTTTGCGAGTAAGTATTCAAGGACTGAAAGCAAAACTCAGTTGGCCCAAGGCAGCCATAGGAGCTCGCTATAGCCCAACAGCCGCCAGCGGTGGAACACGTTGAGCCGGCCATCTTCTAGCTCGGGCTCTTCTTGGTTGAGGGGGGCCGGCTGCTCCAGGTAGTAGATACTGCCAGGGGGCGCGGCAAAAACTTGGGGGGCGGGCAGGCTCATCTGCCGCTGCTCTGGGGGGCGATCCACCCGCAGGCGTCCACTGATGGCAACGGGCTTGCCGGTGGCCACGCTCACCAAGGGGCCGGTGAGGGGATGGGCGGGGTGGGGAGTGGCCAATCGCCATTCCCACGGCCAGGCGCGGCAGAGGGAACGCCCGTCCACCTTTTTGATGAACACACCTGGGGTCACCAAGTAGGCCAAAGCGCGTCCGGCTTGGCAAAAGGCGGCCTGAGAAAGGTCCTGCAACTGCTGCCACTGCTCCTGCAGCTTCGGACAGGGGGCCAGCAAAGCGCAGTGGCCTTCTCCCCCCAGCCGCAGCACTGCTTCCTGAGTAAGGGGTAGGGGATCCCAGGCTTCGCGATCGGGATCCCAGCACTCGATGGAAAGGGCCAAACTCCAGCCCGGCTGAAGGCGGATGCAGGTCTCCACAAAGTAGCCATCGGCTTCTCGCACTTGCCGCTTGCTCACCTGCAGGGTGTTGTGGGGCCGTACTTCATACTTCAACGGCGGCTTGACGGCCTGGCTGAGATCCCAGCCTTTGCCTTCCAGCGCCTTTTGCACCACCTCGAAGGGCAGGTAGCCTCCTGTTTTCTTCTTCTTGCTGCTCTGGCTGCCTTCGGGTTCCTCCTCTGCTGGCCTCAGGGACACCAACGGGGCTGGCCGGGTGGGATCCCAGCGGCAATCGAAGTAGGGATCCGTCTTGTCCAACCAAGGAACGGGAACAAGGGGGAATCCGTCTTCCAGATGCAGAGGGGCGGGGAAATAGAGCCTTTCGTCGTGGCAGAGAAAGGGGCCCCGCAGCCGCAGCGTCAAGGGCTGGCCCAGGTAAGCCTGGATAGCACCAGCAAGGGTATGGCCGCTAGGGGGAAAGCTGCTGTTGGCCCAGGCCCGCTCTCCCGGGGCAAAGGGCTTAGCATCCCGAAACATCCACACATCCAAGGGTGATAGGGTAAACCAACTCATCGGCCGTTCCTCCCCAATTTCACGGTGCGGTTGCGCAGCACAAAAGCCGCCAGCTTGAACCAGTTTTTGATCTCCAGATCCCACTCCTGGGGCTGGGCGGGCAGGCTGTGCTGCCAAAAATGCTGGATAAACTCCACAAGCTTGTTCTGGAAGTGCTCTTTCTGCTCCGATTCCTGTTTGAAGAGATCCCGGCGGCTGCAGAACAACCGGGCCCACTCGCGCACTGCCTCTAGGCTCGGAGCTGGGTGTTGCTCCCAAAGCTGGGCCGCTTGTTCAAACAAAGAGCTTTGATCCTGCTGCTGGCCCATGAGCTTCCAGTCAAAATCAAGGAGGTCTTTCCACTTGTCGAACGTGTCGAACTTGCTGGTGCTCACCAGTTGGTTGCCATTGGCAAACAGCACCCGCACCTGCACGCTGTCTTTGGGGCAGCCATGGGCATAGAGGTGGCCCTTGGCTTCTTCTTCCGCCTGCCAAAGGTTTTCCAGGGCAATGGCCAGAGGCACCGAGTGATGGGCAATCACCACGCCGAAGCTGATGGTGGCTGCGGATCCCAGGGTAAAGAGGGGGCGCCGGCTCAAACCTTCGGGAGGCCGCCCTTTTTTCCACTGCCAGTAGTCCCCCAGGTTCTCAAACTCCCGCCAGTCATCCTCTCCCCCCCGGAAACACTGGCGAATATCCCACAGCCAGCCATCCCACTCCCAGAGGTTGGTGTAGGCCAAAACGTCGTCCCCACCGGCGTAGATGAGCTTGCCTGCATAGCGTTGCTCTGTTAGGTAGGGCACCAACTGGCCGGAAAAATCCAGCAGGGCGCGGCTTAGGGCGCTGTGGGTGGCAGGCCCCATGCGCTTGCGGCTGTTTTTGACAAACTTCTGAAAAGCGTCTTTGACTTGCTCCAGCTCCTCCTTGTCCTTGCCAAAGACCTCGCCAATGGCTTCCGTTTGCCCGTTGGCCAGCCGCTGTAGGGGTTGAGGCAGATAGTCGTAGTAGGATTTCATCTTCTCGCCCCTGAGCCATTTGCCCATGTCGTCCCCATCCCCGGCAGCCAGCACGTACCAACTGGCGGGGTTAACGCTGGGGTAGTAGCGGCCTAGAAGCGTCTCGATGTCCTGCCGGTAGCTTCTTTGCGTTTCCTCGTCCAGCTCCAGGTCTTCCACCAGCCAACCGGCATTGAGCAGACGGGGATGGTAGCACAGCTTCTGCTGGTCGGCCCACGGGATCCCCCATTTGCCCCGCATTTCCCGCAGCACCCCTCTGACCTCCGGGTAGCGGGCCTCCACTGCCTGACAGGCCTGCTCGAAGTGCTCTCGTTCCCGTCGCCCTTGGGTTTTGAGGTAGCC
>NZ_JANSIC010000007.1:2698-18174 GCF_047461955.1 Synechococcus sp. R55.7 | reverse complement strand
GACAGGCCTGCTCGAAGTGCTCTCGTTCCCGTCGCCCTTGGGTTTTGAGGTAGCCAGCCACCCCAGCCGTGAGATCCGGGTAGGAAGCGGCAATCTGGTCTTCATCCAGCTCAGGGAAGAGCTCCGGCAGCACTTTGTACAAGCCCCGCTTGAGGGTTTCGGTGGCATTGAGCTGTTCCCGGCCATCGAAGAGCCCGGCCTGCCGCTGCCAAAGCCGCCGACTCTCCCCTTCTGTTATCCACCCCTGCCGCGGTGAGGGATGCACCACCGGCCCCAAGCCCGAAACGGTGCTGCGCGGCCCAAACGCAACGGGGAGCTGCCAATCGCGGGCCTGCTTACAAGCGGCTTGTAGCCGCCGACTTTGCTCCACTGCGGCTGCCCACCAAGATCCCACGTTGAGTCCGGCCTTGTATTGGCGGCGCTGTTGTCTTTGGGGATCCCAAAAGCTAGCCCGCAGAAACTCCAGCTCCTCATCAGCAAAGAGCTTTTGCTTAGCCCCCAGGTGATAGGTGCGGTTTTGGGCACTGACCCAGGGATCCGCATCAATGGAAACATGAGGGGGCCTAAGGATGCCGGTATCCTTGAGAGAGTGAGCCGGGGATCCCAAGGGCACGGCTGCCCAGTAGTGCTGCCACTGGTGCTCCAGCCACCCCTGCCAGGTGGGATCCTCTGGGTGCAACTGCCTCAGCCAGCGGCGATCCCCCTGCAGGTGATCCAGCACCCTCTGGGCCAACTGCTTCCATTCTTCCTTGAGGGTCTGCTGGGCAAACTGCATGGCCGCCTCCACCCGCTCTTCTGGCAGCAGCAGCAGGAGCACATTGGGAAAGCCGGCGGTGAGCAGGGCGTTAGGCGAAGGCTGAGGGATCCATTCTTCAAATTCGGGGTACTTCTCCCGCAGCCAGTAGTCGATTAATGGCTGGCCGTAGAGGCTGGGGTAGAGCAGACAGTCGGGGCCGTATTTCTCGGCAAGCCGCCAACTCATGCGGGCAGAAAGGTAGTGCAGCAGCCAGGATCCGGCCCAAAAGTCCCGCATCTTGCGGCTGGCTTTGATCAGCTCCTGGATGGGGTTGAAGGTAAAGCTCACCAAAAAGGGTCGCGTGGGCTCCTCGTAGCCGGCCAAGCATCCGGCCAAGGCTGCGGTGACGCTGGCGTGGCTCCACAGGGATCCGTCTGGAAGCCGGGTTTCTGCCGGCAATAGCAGCAAGCTCTCATCCCCAAACTCCTGACAAATAGCTTGGGGAAAGCACCGCCAAAACCACCAAAACACTTTTTGGGGATCCGTCTCCTGCCGAACCCAATCAGGGATGGCGTTCTCCTCCCGTTCCATCAGGTAGTCTGCACGGGAGCAGGCATTCTTGAGGGCTTGGTGTTGGTCATCGGCCAATTGCCAAAAGCGCTTGCGCCCGGAGAGCAAGTGGCTCATTTCTAGTCCAAGACCCAAGTTGCGATCCTCAACTTGATAGTCGATGGCTACAGGCAAATGGCCAATGGCAGCCCGGTCGCTGGCCGAGGCGATGAGATCGGCATCGCCTATGGGAGAGGATCCCTCGGCTTTGGGAGAAGACCATCCCTGCATCGCCGCCAGTCTGGTCCACAGCCCTTCCTTGGAGCGGCCAGTCCTGTCGTGTAGGGCTTTGAGGGCGGGATCATGTAACAGACCCCAGAGCTTAGCTTGCCAGTAGTAAGACATGGTGTTTTCGCTGGAGAAACAGAACAGTTAGGAACTCCTCGAACAAGGAACAAAACCCCGGTAGCCACCCGATGTCGTGGCTACAGAAGCTACAAAACAACATCGATCTGATCCCGGCCAGCCCTCAGTTTTCTTCAGTATTTCTCAATAGCCGTTGTTTGACCAAAAACCCAGAACCTGAGGGCGAACCGATGTCTTTAGCCTACGGAGAAGTGGAAAGATCCCCTTCCAACTTCCCTTCTGCCCAGGTCAATTTGGGAAACAGCTCTTCCAGGCCAGGCAGCAGGTCTTGCAAAACAAAGCTTTCTAGAGCTTCGCTGTTCAAAGGGTTTGGATTCATCTGCACATGGGCAACATCGTTGCGGTACTGGCTGAGGCGAGACCAGAGGTTGGCAAGTTTCTGCACATCGGGAACATGGGCAGCAATGTCAGGAGGCGCCTGGGGCTGGTCTTCCCGTGGAATGAGGGATCCCAGTTGGTGTTCGATCTCCTGCCGCGCTTCCCGCTGGCGGTAGTTGGGCAGCCCCTCACACAAGCAGAGGGCCGAGATCACCCACTCCCGAGCTAAGAGAATTGCCTGCGTGGTGAAGCGTTTCTCCACATACCAGCGCAGCAGTTGAAATTGCTTTTGAACTTGAGCCTTGGCATCCGTAGCTCTGTCTGCTGGCAAAGCCAGTTGGCTGTAGCTGTCTTGAATGCTTTGCAACAGCAAGCCAAAGGGCTTGGCAAATTGGCCCACCTCTTCTGCCAACTCCTGGGTGGAGTGCCTTTGCAACCTAAGCAAGTCATCCTCCAAAAGGCTGACCGGTCTTACCAGCTCCAGGGAACGAGAGATATTGCGGATGGCTTGGCCAAAGTTCTGCAGCCGGATGGGCTTGGGATCCCTTTTGCCGAGCTTTGGTTGGCGGTAAAAGTCCCGTTGAACTGTATCCAAAAGTTGGCCCAACTCCAAGGCCGAGCCGGTGCTAATGAATTTGTCGGTAGCCGTCAGCCAGTCCAAAAGACGAAGGGCGGGGGTGAGATCGATGATGGGTGTTTCCTGCTGGTCTTTGAGATAGAGACCGTAGTACAGCCCCTGAATATTTACATTCTTGGCCTTGCGCAAAAGGGCGGCTCCCAAGAGCACCAGTACGGGGATGGAGCGAAAGGCGTGGGTGATATCGAAAACCAGCCGCGTATGGGGCTCGATGCTATCGACCAGCACATCGAAGATCTCCCAGGTCTCTGCCTCGGTTTTCCCTTCAGGAATGGCCTTGGCAATTTTCTCCACGTGGGGGGGTAGGCAGTCCTGTAGATGCTTCCAATGGGTGTCATGTGCTTCTTGGGTTAGCAGCACAATCACCCTCTCGATGTCAAAGAGCTGACAGAGGGCTTTGGCAACATAACGGGTTCTATCGGCTTTCCGCTCCCCAAAAACATACACCGTCTCGCTGTAGGGGCTGGTGCCTAGAGTGGTCAAAAGGGTATTAGCCATAGGGATCCTCTCGATGACGGCTTTCAAGCATTGAAGCACGGGCATCTTCAAGCTACTGCAGCTTGGAAGCCCCCCCTTCTCAAGTTGCCTGGAGAGGGTTCTGGGTTGAATGTTGCCCTATCCTCTCCCGAAAAGTGGCATCCTCTGCTCAGCCGGTGCCAGAAAGATGGGGATCTCTACCCCCAAAATTGAGTGGAGCCATCTTGCCGCTGGATTTGGATCCCTGCTCGACAACTGTTTCAAAACGGTGAAGGTGGGGGATGTCAGAGCTAGCCTAGACAGAGATTCGGCCATCCTAAACAACGGGGATCCTGTGATGCTATCGACTCCAGAGTTGTCCATTTCAGGTCAAAAGCTAACTCCCGAACAGTTTCTGGCCTTGCCGGAGGGGGATATTGTCTATGAGCTAGTCGATGGGCGGGCCGTCTCCAAAAACGAACCCATGTCGCCAAAACGCTTCCATGCTCGTCTCCAACCGGTGTTGTGGCAAATTTTGGAGGACTGGTGCTCTAGCCCTGAGTGTCCTAAGCCTGGGTCAGCACATACTGAGTGGGCAGTTGTTTTAACACGAAAGGCAGAGCCCTGGATCCCAGTTCCTGATGTTACTTACATCTCTAACGAGCGGTTGCCGGTTGAGGCCATGACCGATGAACCTTGTTTTGCCATTCCCGAGTTGGTGATCGAGATCCTTTCTCCTGGCCAGAGTTTTGGAGCCATAGCTCAGAAGGCAACCGATTATCTAGAAGCTGGGATCCCCAGGGTTTGGGTTGTGGATCCCCAAGCCAAGAGCATCACCGTCTTCTATCCCGATGCCCCGCCGCGCACCTTTAGGGGATCTCAAGCCATTCAAGATGATTTCCTGCCGGGTCTAAAGGTGATCCCTCAAGATGTATTCGCTCAAGCCCGGATCCCTTAGGGGGTACCTAGCGAGCCCACGATAATCAGAGTTAGTTCCAGAAAGAGAGCATCCGGCAGAGGTGGCCACCCGCTCGGGTCTGGAGCTGATTGGCTCAGGAATGCCGAAGGGATCCCGCAGCGATACTCCCTGCTATGGGCTAATGGCGAGACGGAAAAGCTTCTCATCGGCCAGTTGAAGAACTTCCTGCCCTGCAGCCGCCAGTTGTTCCGGGGGCAAGTTCCGGTATTTGTCAATAAACTCAGGCAAAACTTGAAACTCCACCCGCTTGCCGGTCTCTCGGTGGATGACCACGCTGCGCATTTTTTCAAGAGATTCGACCTCCACCAGCTTCAAGTTCAACTTGCCCAAACTGGCCCCTGTTGCAGCATGCAAGCCATCCACAATGCACACGAACGGGATCTCTGCCGGCGACTCGTGAATGACCTCCACCAGAAAACGGTTCCTAGAAGTGTGGGGAGTTGGACTCATCAAGCCCAGCTCTTTCAGAGCGCGCATCCCCATGCGATAGCCGACCACGGCCCAAGGCCCAGCTCCGCCATGAATTTCCGTTACTCGCTGAATGGCCGCCGCCGTCGAGTCCGTTGCAGAACTGGTGACCGGATGAGCTGTCGCCGGCGCTCCCAGAGTTAGCTGAAGTGCAATCAGCAAAAGAGAAAGCTGCTGTGGCTTGGCAATGGATGACAGGTTCATAGGCAGCGAGAGAGCTGATAAAGAGGAGATGGGTCAAGCCATCCTAAGCTCTACCCTTCGAGGTTGCCTATGCGGGGGTAGGGGATCCAGCTGTCTTCTGAGAACTCTTCCAAAAATCAACTCCTGGGTAAACAGGGCTGAGACCAGTGGTATTGTCAGAGGTAAGCCCCTGGGCGTTGAGCACTTTCACGTGGCTGCTGTGGTCGAAAGTGCCTTGCTGCTGGCAGCAGGCCTTAGCACCCCTGACTGCCCTTTCCACTGATCGCCCTGGGGCGCCGCGCGCTGCTTGACAGAAGCGAGCTGTGTTCACTAGCATTTCTTACATATGTTTCACGTGGTGGCTGTGTGATGAGCCACTCAATGACTGCTGAAGCTTCAATGGCAAACCCAACACATGTCCCTTACGAAGCTCCCGTAGTGGACCTATGCCTGCCCGTGCGAGGAACTACCCTCCCAGCAGATCACGGGTACGCTCTACTCGCGGCGCTATGCCACCAAGTACCAACACTGCACCGAAACCCTCACATCGGGATTTTGACAACAGCGGGAATTGGAGACAGACGAGGCAAAATCTTACTGACTCCGCACTCCCACATTAGAATTCGGCTGCCCATGGAAGCAGTGCCGGAGGTGTACAAGCTAGCCGGCAAGCAATTGAAGATTGGATCTCACGAAGTACAGCTAGGGATCCCCAGGATTTTTACTCTCAAACCAAGCACTTCCCTAAAAGCCCGAATTGTTACAATCAAGGGCTACACCGAGCCAGATCCATTTGTGCAAGCTGCCCAAGACCAGTTAGAGAAGCTTAAGATCTCAGGCCGGGTATCAGTACTGCAAGATAAAACTGGGAAACCCTTGCGCAAGACCTTGAGAATTAAAGGGCATACGATTGTAGGTTTCTCAACCTTAGTAGAGAACCTACAGGAAGAAGACTCAATTCGCCTCCAGCAGGTAGGGCTAGGTGGCCGGCGGCGCATGGGTTGTGGATTCTTTTTGCCGTTTAAGTGAGGATGGATCTGCAATGTTTAAGTTTCTATTGGCCAAATCCTTAGCACAATGGAATGCCGAGTGCCAATCCAGAGAGGAGTACGCTCAGGCGAAGCGTGCCGCTAAACTTACAGGTCATGTTTCGGCTGTGCTATCGGCAGCTGAAGTCCTTTTGGGTTGCCTAGGAGAGACCATCCAGCAGCAGCTAAGGTTGGAGAACTCAAGTTGTCTAGAATCTGTTGTCAAGCTGGGAGCTTACTTACATGATTGGGGTAAGGCGAATCAACATTTTCAAGAGATGGTTTATCTCAAGTCGTCGATCCTAGACACTAACTCGAAAGCAGAGCTTGAAAAGAGTTGGGGAAGTCATAACAGAAGGCAACTTATCCGACACGAGTTTTTAAGTGGCATACTTGCTTTACAGGTCAGTGCATTTCGAGAGTGGCTACAGAAAGCATTTACTGAAGAGGAGCTCCTCTTAGCTGCCTGGACAGCAATTGGACATCACCTCAAAGCAGGAGTGAATTCTCAGGGCAAAGAATCTCACAAAATTACGGAGTTGTCTGATGGCTCAGGATCTGAGATTTACGTTTATACTGGCCATCCAGACTTTCAATCTGTGTTGAGGCTCGGATCGCAGAGACTAGGGCTACCATCAGAGATTCCAAGTGTACCCTCAGCAAGTTGGGAAAGAGACCAACTGGAACAGCACTTGCGTGCATTGGTAGATCAGTTTCGAGACTTTGCTCAAAATTTTAGCTTTGAGAGACAGATATTAATAGCGGCTGCTAAGGCAACAGTAATTGCTGCAGATTTAGCAGGATCGGTCTTGCCAGTGGAGGGAGAAAACTTGCAAAGCTGGGTTTCTAATACCTTGAGTTTAGCTCTCCAAGAAAGTGAATTAGAGCAACTGATTACCCAGAAACTAGGAAAAAACTCCCTGCGTCCCTTCCAAGAGCAAATGGCTGCTGCCACTCATCGAGTAACACTGGTCAAGGCAGGCTGTGGTACAGGCAAGACCTTGGGAGCCTACGCTTGGGCGAAAAAGTGGGCATCGGGAAGGCGACTGTTTTTTGGCTATCCGACCACCGGGACAGCTACTCAGGGTTACCTGGACTATGCCGAGGGATCCCCAATAGAAAAGACACTGATGCACTCACGAGCAGATTTGGATCGAGAACTTTTATTGACCGGCGAAGGCGAAGAGGATGAGGGTGCTTCGTTTCGTTTGGCAGCGTTGCAAGTATGGAGAAAGAAACTGGTTATCTGCACTGTGGACTCTATTTTAGGGTTAATCCAGAACAATAGAAGACCACTATTTTCTTGGCCAGCTCTAGTTCAATCTGCCTTTGTCTTTGATGAGGTTCACGCCTATGATAGTCAGATGTTTGGCGCTTTGCTAAAATTTTTGCAGGCTTTTCGAGGCGCACCTATCCTACTGATGAGCGCCAGCTTCACCCCAGGGCGACTTGAGGCGATTAAACGGGTGATGAGTGAGTTGGGTGAACCTATTGGGGATCCCATTGAAGGACCGCAAGAGTTAGAAGAGCTGAAGCGCTATCAAATAAAAGAAATTTCATCAGAAGGGGATCCCATCAATTCCGAATCCATTTGGTCGGAAGTTACTAAAGCAGTTCAAGAGAACCAAAAGGTATTGTGGGTAACCAATTCAGTCGCCAGTTGCATTGACATTTATCAACAAGCCCAGAAGAAACTACAAGACATTAAAGTCGAAGTTTTAATTTATCACAGTCGGTTTCGCTATAAAGACAGACTTAGAAAGCATGAGCAGATTATTAACGCTTTTAGCCAGCCAGGGCCTGTTCTTGCTATTACTACACAGGTTTGTGAAATGTCCTTAGATTTAAGTGCAGACTTGCTTATCTCTGCTATGGCTCCAGCGACATCTTTAATTCAGCGATTAGGTCGCCTCAATCGAAGAATGAAAAGCGAGCAGGAGGGATCCCGTGTAGCTCTTTTCTACGAATGGAACGAACACCTCCCCTATGGCGCAGCAGAATTAGAAACTGGCCGGCAGCTGCTTGAACAGCTTAGAGAACTTGAGTATATTTCCCAGCGAGACCTGGCTGATATCATCTCTCAGCTCAGCCGGGAAGAGTCTGCCAGGGTGAAGTCAGCATGGCTTGATCAAAACTGGTGCACTTATCCAAGTTCCCTGCGAGAGGCCGGCTACACGATAACAGTGCTTCTGGCAGAAGATCAAGACGCTATTTGGAAGGCTGCTGAAGTCAGACAGAAGAAAGCTCTAGATAAGGGCCAAAAGCTATCGAGAATGCAAGCTTTTCTACAAGAAGCTCAAGCCTGGTCAATTCCAATCCGGATCCCAGATAAAAAGACAGAGTGGTGGAATTGGCAACGACGCGGGTTTTATTTCATCACAGAGCCTGGATATATCAACTACAGCGAGGAATTTGGTACGCCATGACCGAATTAAAGTTGCACCTAGGACACCCCGGATTAACCCTGCTACATCGAGCGGGTTTAGCCGGACTATGGATGACTCTCAAGCAGCTGGAGCAGGAAATTCCACCAGAAAAGCGCCCAGGGTCACTAAGTTGGGAGTTGACGCCACGACAAGTTCAACTGTTCTGGGAAGGGAATGACTTTGAAGTGATTGATTGGTTGCTCAAAGAGTCTTTCCAACTTGATAATGGATTAATCGCATTGCGAGGGATCGACAGTAAGTCGATGCGAAAAGACTCCCAGGTAGTCATCCATCAAGGAATCCTGGGAACATTTCTACAACATGCCAAAACTCGTAAAGTTATTGGCGAGCAAACTCAATCTTTAGAGATTGATGAGGATCATCCGCCTGTCATTATCAAGTATAAATCTTTAGAAAGCTACGTCCATCAGGAATTTGCCAAAAATCTATGTGATAAAAACGGTAATTGGCTTAAGCAGCCAATTAGCATTGCTGGCTGGCTTAATCCTGGTGCAGTCGTTCGCCACAATGCATTTCCCTCGGATACAAGCTTTGAAGAGTCTCCAGAGATGGCCTTTATACTTCTCTACGCTCCTGTTTCTTGCTGCTACTACATACTTCGCTCGCGGCTGAGAGATCAGAAAGCTCAATATGCCCTGGTAGTTCCCGAGATTACCGATATGGAGGTCTATGCAAGCTACCGGCAAGATCCCCAGCTTCGTTATGCAGCCTACCAGGATTTTCATGCTTCGAGTTTGGGAGATGCTGGGCTTAGGTTTTTGACGTACCAAGGGATTGCAGAATCTGCTAGGGAATTTAAGGTAAAACGATGTCAGGTTCTAACTCTAGGTGTTGTTCCGTGGTCGAGCCAACAAAAATCTCGCACAGATCTACTTACTGTAGAAGCAGAATATCGCGTCTGTAAAAACTACCAGATCTGCAAAGCAGTGTTACCAGATCGAGTTGTCGTCAAGGCAAAAGCAGAGGAAGGCAGTTTCATTGCAACAAGTTTTGCTCGTGAGATGATTGCTGAAAATCTGGCAAGGGGTTACTCTTGGTATGCCGGATTTGCAGAGCAGGTTAATAGCAACGAGCAGTTTAAGCAGCTATGTTACGAGCGCGGAGGTCTAAACGAAATGGTCATGAAAACGGAAATGGATGACAGAGAGCGCTGGTTTGTTCAGGCTTGTCATGAAGCCATTCGCTTTACCTATGGTCGGTTATCTCAGAAAACCCAGGATAGGGGAGAGTTTACTAACTTCGACAGAGAAAATATACGTATTCGCACTGGTCTGACTCGATGCAAAAACGCGGAAAGCTTCCGCGAGTTTATTACTAGCTTTTGGGCGCGGGCTGGAAGAATACCGACACTGCAAGAGCATTGGGATGACTTGATGGATTTAGTTATGGATCCCAAGGAATGGAAAAAAGCGCGAGACTTAGCTCTTCTAGCGTTGGCCAGCTACAAAGGCAAGGAGCGACAGGAAGAACTTCAGGATGAGCTTGACGAGGATGATGTTGACTTGATTGCACCCGCCGAGCTGGAGGAGGACTGAAAGTGTAAAGCAAGAGTCAGCAAGTCAAGTGAAAAGTTGACGTAGCAACAACTTAACGGTTCAGTTTGAAGGACTAGCCTGGAGGAAGATTATGACTTTGCACCTGTTTGGCAACATTTTGACCAGCTACGGCACCGCTGCCAACAACCGCGGTGAGAATGACGGCAACATCACTACCCTGCAAAAGATCCTCTGGAAAAATGAGGTGCACACTACCGTCTCTGCTGAAGCAATCCGTTGGGCCCTGCGTTACTATTGGCAGGTCTCAGGGAATGGCTGCGAAGTTAACCGACGTTGGAATGATCAAACCAACGACAACGAGTGGCAAGCGCCTAACTTTGATCCCGAGCGGTATATCGATGATGATGTCCTAGGCTTTATGCGTGCGGAAGGGGCTAAAGTAGATGCCTCAGACGAAAACTTATCCAGGAAGAAGGGAGAGAAGTTACCAAAGGGCACTACCACTGCTCGGCGAGGTGTTTTGGAAGTAACTCGGGCAGTTTCTACTCGACCCTACAGCGGAGATGTAACCTTCAACGCGAAAAGTGGCCAGAAGGGATCCACTTCTCTCTACGGAACGGAGGTTCATGCTACTCGCTATCAGTACGGCTTTGCAATGACTCCTGCTCGGCTCCACCGGCAAGACCGAGTAATCGAAGTGTTAAACGGACTGGTTTCGTTGGGGGAAGTAGCCGGCAATCACTCTCGCTTTCTCTATGACTTTTCACCGGATAGCATAGTCCTGCGCTGGACACACGACTTTTCGCCACGCCTGCTCTACTGTTTTGAAGAAAACTCTGATGGAGAAATCAGCATGCCGGACTTAGTGCGTCGAGTGCAAGTGGGGGATATAGATCCTCAAGAGCTATGGCTGGCAGGAGCCGCTGCCGAAACTGAGGACGGGGAGAAGCTAGACCGGTTGGGTGCTCATGTAAGCCCAGGCATTAAATCAACAGTTGATCAACTTATCAGCTTGATTAGGCAGCAAATTTCTTGTGAGGAGGCAGCATGATTCGGCTCCAGGTTGAGGTGCCTATCGCCTGTTTCCGTCAATCTTGGGCCAGGGAGTTTGCCGAAACTTATCCGGTGCCGCCACCGGCTACTGTTTATGGAATGTTGCTTTCCTTGCTGGGAGAATGGGATCGGCATCGATATTGCGGATCCCAACTGGCAATTGCTCTCCTGAGCCAACCCCAGCTTTCTACAGTGATCCGTACCCTTCGTCGTTTTAAGACAAAAGATATTCAGCATCCAAACAATGCCCGTCCTGACTACCAACAATTGCTGACCGATGTGCAAATCGCAGTTTTGGTCAAGGGATCCCTTGCTCATGACTTGGAAAGAGCCTTTGAAAATCCTGAATTAATTGACCGATCTGGGGGACTAAGCCTAGGAGAGAGTCGTGACCTAGTTAATTCGGTAACAGCAATTCAGAAAGTTCCCTTAGGGGGAAGATGGCTAATTCAAGATGAGGATGGGATCCTGACCTTGCCGTATTGGGTTGATCACGTGGGATCGCGGGATACTCGCTGGCGAAGATACTCACTCCGAACTCTTGAAGGTGATGATGTGCCGGAGTTAGCCTGGACGGAAATTTGCCCAAACTAGGCAGCAAGAATTCCAAGCTTTAGTTCCAGACTTGTCAACCCTAAGTCGAAAGCTTGTTTCTGAACAGCTTAGTAACCCTGCCAGGAGAAGATCTTGCGTGGAGCCTGAGTTTTGTCTCTGCTCAAAGAGAAAGCTGTTCTAAGATTGCTGAAGAACTCTATATTTTCATATTTCGGAGTATCAGATTATGCCGGCATCACTAATCGATTTCCCCGCACAGATAGATTCAGATTTGATTCGTGTTTCAGCACTGCACGCATTGGCCTACTGCCCACGACTATTTTATCTAGAGGAGGTCGAGGAGCTCTATACGGAAAACGCAGCTATTTTTGCCGGTCGGCGGTTACACACAGAGCTGGAAAAGCAAGAGGGAGAGGAGTGGGAGGATCTATTTCTAGAAAGCGAAGAACTGGGCTTGCGGGGAAGAGTGGATGCTTTGCGCACTCGTGATGGACAGATCATTCCCTACGAGCATAAAAGGGGTCGGTCAGCACGGGATCCAGACAATCAGCCTCAAGCCTGGGAGAGTGACCGGTTGCAGATTTTGGCCTATGCCTATCTCGTGGAAACAGCTTTGGGGATCCCAATTCCCGAAGGACGAATTCGGTACCATGCTGACAATGTGCTCGTACACGTACCCCTTGATGATGCTGGGCGCCAAGCTGTACGTCAGGCAATCGAACAAGCGAGGCTGCTGCGCCAATCTCCTCTGCGGCCCCCAATTACCGACAATGAGCGGCTGTGTGCGGGTTGCTCCTTAGCTCCCGTGTGTTTGCCCGAAGAAGCGAGGCTAGCTCATGACAGAGAATGGCAACCTATTCGCCTGTTCCCGGAAGATGACGAACGGCAATGTGTCCACATTCTAGAGCCAGGGGCACGGGTAGGGCGCAGTGGATCCCGTCTCAAAGTTACCTACCGAAACCAAAGCGAAGAGTTTATCTCCGCTCAGCAAACTGGACAAATTGTGCTGCATAGTTTCTCTCAAATTTCAACTCAAGCCATTCATTTCTGCGCCGAACAATACATTGGAATTCACTTAATTTCGGGAGGTGGGCGCTATGTCGGCAGCCTGGATCCCCGATATGGGAGCATCCAGCGCCGCATTCGACAGTATCAGGCCCTGAGCAATCCTGAAATGTGCCTGAGACTAGCCCGAAAGTTGGTGAGGTGTCGAGGCCAGAGCCAGCGCAAGTTCTTAATGCGCTTGGGATCCCAGCGTTCGCCGGAGGTAGAACAAGCTATCGAACAAATGAAGCGATTGCTCAAGCAAGTTGATCAGGCAGACTCTTTGTCAAGTCTATTGGGACTGGAAGGAAACTTAGCAGCGCTCTACTTTTCTGCCTTGCCTCATCTGCTGTCTGATGCAGTACCTGAGGAAATGCGATTTTCAGGACGAAATCGAAGACCTCCCAAGGATCGCTTTAACGCCTTACTTGGGTTTGGTTATGCTCTTTTGCTTAAAGATGTAATGAATGCTATTTTGACGGTGGGATTGGAGCCCGCCCTGGGCTTTTATCACCAGCCTCGTTCTCAAGCACCTCCTCTGGCTCTTGACTTGATGGAGATTTTCCGTGTTCCCCTTGTAGATATGCCAGTCGTAGCCTCAGTTAACCGACGGCAATGGGATCCAGACGCAGATTTTACAGTACGGGGCCAACAAGTTTGGCTCAGCGAAGAGGGACGTAAGAAGATGATTCGGATTTACGAAGAGCGCAAGCGAGAAAAGTGGAAGCACCCAGTTACTCATTACTCTCTT
Source organism: Synechococcus sp. R55.7 (assembly GCF_047461955.1). Classification (NCBI taxonomy): domain Bacteria; kingdom Bacillati; phylum Cyanobacteriota; class Cyanophyceae; order Synechococcales; family Synechococcaceae; genus Synechococcus; species Synechococcus sp. R55.7. Next base: position 5,048 of record NZ_JANSIC010000007.1, on the reverse strand, counting down.
ACCTACTGCCGTTTAATAGAGCTAGAGGTTCGTCTTTTGGAAAAAGAGTGGAACGGCGAAGCAGACTTGTTTGGAAACTTAGTTGTGAGATAGATTATGGCCGAGCATAAGGTTTGTTACTTGGTGTGCTACGATATTCGCTGTCAGAAGCGATGGCGAAAAGCATTCAAGTTATTGGAGGGATATGGAGAACGAATTCAGTACTCAATTTTTCGTGCCTGGCTAACATTGCGAGAACGAGAGAAACTGCGTTGGGAGCTAGAGAAAATTCTAAAACCAGAGGATGACCTCTTGCTTGTGGGGATCTGCAACCGCTGCTTAGAGCGGGTGCTCGCCTCGAACCGACCAGAAAGTTGGCCAGAACGACAGGATGGCTACAGGATCTGTTAAAAAGCAAGGATCTATCGTTGTGAAAGACGCTTTAGCCCCCAAAAGACCTGAAAGTCTTGTCGGAAGAGGGTTCCAGGGATTTTCGACCGCCTGGAGTTGCTTGCAAAATCCCGGCTCCCTTACGAGAAAACCTTTTGCCGGGCCCAGTGCGTTAGGAGACCTGTCTTCTAGCTGGCAGTTGGTGTATAGAATAAGGGTACATGCTTGCAAAGGGCTCATCCGAGCCTTGCAGAGTAAGAATCCTGGGGTGCGCCGTGATTTTCCTCTGATTGCCGTAAGGCGTTGAGCACGTGCTTCGGATGGAGAACCGCGCATGATCAAGCGCGTGTGATTTTCCTCTGATTGCCGTAAGGCGTTGAGCACGACAATGCAAAATAACCTTGCTCAATTAGTTCAATCGTGATTTTCCTCTGATTGCCGTAAGGCGTTGAGCACTACCAATCACTCTCATTCTAAACACTAACTATCGTTGTGATTTTCCTCTGATTGCCGTAAGGCGTTGAGCACGAACAGAATTATCCAAAACTGGCTCTTGACGCCGAGTGATTTTCCTCTGATTGCCGTAAGGCGTTGAGCACACTGATGTAAGGGAGTAGGGGGTTGCAGATCTGGGTGATTTTCCTCTGATTGCCGTAAGGCGTTGAGCACTGCTTCCAGTATGGGTCTAGAAGCTTCTCTACTTGTGATTTTCCTCTGATTGCCGTAAGGCGTTGAGCACGTAGTGTCTTCAATAGGCTGGGTAGCAGTATGGCAGGTGATTTTCCTCTGATTGCCGTAAGGCGTTGAGCACCTTTTCGAGCAGCCTGACCTTGTGCTCGCCGAGTTTGGTGATTTTCCTCTGATTGCCGTAAGGCGTTGAGCACTGATTACAGCAACTTACCTTGATTCCTTTAATCGGATAGTGATTTTCCTCTGATTGCCGTAAGGCGTTGAGCACATTACTTCTTCTGCGGCTTCGAGCTGCTTCTTGGTGAGTGATTTTCCTCTGATTGCCGTAAGGCGTTGAGCACGAATAGACTTGACTCAAGGCCATCACACACACCAAAGTGATTTTCCTCTGATTGCCGTAAGGCGTTGAGCACATAGACCTGGCTGGTCAGCTCCAAGAGCCAGTCTCTAGTGATTTTCCTCTGATTGCCGTAAGGCGTTGAGCACCAACTAGAACCTTTGCGGGAGACTAGAACCCTTGCGTGATTTTCCTCTGATTGCCGTAAGGCGTTGAGCACTACTAGTCTCACCCAAGGAAGATTCGCTCATCCCAGTGATTTTCCTCTGATTGCCGTAAGGCGTTGAGCACGAGATCGAGGGATCCCGCAAGGTGGCCGGATCCCCGTGATTTTCCTCTGATTGCCGTAAGGCGTTGAGCACGTGGTAGTGGAAAGTCCTGGGGCGGAGGGAACCGAGTGATTTTCCTCTGATTGCCGTAAGGCGTTGAGCACTCAGCTAGACGGGCGTTCAGATAATTTGCAATTCCGTGATTTTCCTCTGATTGCCGTAAGGCGTTGAGCACTGGAGGGCTAGCAAGGCCCAGGCGAGGACCTGCTCCGTGATTTTCCTCTGATTGCCGTAAGGCGTTGAGCACGTGAGCGTCAGGAAGATCCAGCGTGCTGTGGGGTAGTGATTTTCCTCTGATTGCCGTAAGGCGTTGAGCACAGACATGCGCCGATGACTGCTCTACCAAAGGCCCCGCGTGATTTTCCTCTGATTGCCGTAAGGCGTTGAGCACAGGTCAGCCGGCTTCACTGAGTATTTGAGAGTCTCCAGTGATTTTCCTCTGATTGCCGTAAGGCGTTGAGCACTCAGGGTGGTGGTTACTTTACACCCAGAGCCCCAGTGTGATTTTCCTCTGATTGCCGTAAGGCGTTGAGCACGACCTACAGCCGGAGCCATACAGCGATAGAAGACGTGATTTTCCTCTGATTGCCGTAAGGCGTTGAGCACGACCTACAGCCGGAGCCAT
>NZ_JANSIC010000007.1:0-2598 GCF_047461955.1 Synechococcus sp. R55.7 | reverse complement strand
ACAGCGATAGAAGACGTGATTTTCCTCTGATTGCCGTAAGGCGTTGAGCACTGTCAAGCATGATTATAACACAGAAGAAAAACGTCAACCGTGATTTTCCTCTGATTGCCGTAAGGCGTTGAGCACTGCTTTGGTAATGCAGGATTGAAGCGGATCAATGGTGATTTTCCTCTGATTGCCGTAAGGCGTTGAGCACCTTCGGTGGCGCGCGTGGGCGTACTGGAGTATCCAGTGATTTTCCTCTGATTGCCGTAAGGCGTTGAGCACCAGTGCAACGGGCAGCTGGTAACGTACCGAATCCTCTTCGTGATTTTCCTCTGATTGCCGTAAGGCGTTGAGCACTTATTGGGGTAGAGTCTGGAGACAGCTATGCCACGTGATTTTCCTCTGATTGCCGTAAGGCGTTGAGCACGTAGAGCCGGCTGTGGGGGCGGCGGCGTCCTTGAAGTGATTTTCCTCTGATTGCCGTAAGGCGTTGAGCACCAAAACCAAAGACGAACAGTCCAAGATTACCATAGCCTGTGATTTTCCTCTGATTGCCGTAAGGCGTTGAGCACATTTCACGTTCCTCAGCCCCCTCGCCTTCTCCAGGGTGATTTTCCTCTGATTGCCGTAAGGCGTTGAGCACATTCAACAGGCTCTGAGGTACGTGGTGCCCCAACTGGAGTGATTTTCCTCTGATTGCCGTAAGGCGTTGAGCACAATTTGGATGCTGCCCACGTCATAGGTTATTATTGGTGATTTTCCTCTGATTGCCGTAAGGCGTTGAGCACAGCTTGAAGTGGGATGTTCAAAAGCTTTGAAGTGAGGTGATTTTCCTCTGATTGCCGTAAGGCGTTGAGCACAGTCTAGTATCGTAACCTTGGTTAGCAAGGTAATAAGTGATTTTCCTCTGATTGCCGTAAGGCGTTGAGCACATAATATGAATATCATCTACCTGACTGGTTAAAGTTGTGATTTTCCTCTGATTGCCGTAAGGCGTTGAGCACTTGAATCTCTGGTTTGACTTAGACAATGCCAAGTGGGTGATTTTCCTCTGATTGCCGTAAGGCGTTGAGCACGCTTCGAGCCGTGTCACCGGGAGCCAGTAAGGCCCGTGATTTTCCTCTGATTGCCGTAAGGCGTTGAGCACTGGAACCGTTCTTCTCCTTGCGCGACCAAGTTTTTGGTGATTTTCCTCTGATTGCCGTAAGGCGTTGAGCACCTCTTGGAACAAATCCTCTAGAATCGGAATAATCGTGATTTTCCTCTGATTGCCGTAAGGCGTTGAGCACTCTCTCGCTTGGTGTCTCCATCGCCGATCACTTTCGAGTGATTTTCCTCTGATTGCCGTAAGGCGTTGAGCACTAGAGTTTTGGGTTACTGTTATGGCCACGCTACTAGTGATTTTCCTCTGATTGCCGTAAGGCGTTGAGCACTATCGATAAGGGCTGACACAGCGTACTCGATCTCTACCGGTGATTTTCCTCTGATTGCCGTAAGGCGTTGAGCACTGAGCTAGTCGAGTCACATCGACAAGAATTTAGGAAGTGATTTTCCTCTGATTGCCGTAAGGCGTTGAGCACGAAAACTGCACATGAACAAGCCCGTAAGTTTTGGCGTGATTTTCCTCTGATTGCCGTAAGGCGTTGAGCACTGACTGGGAAGAGCAGCTTAAGGGCCAAGGAGTGTGTGATTTTCCTCTGATTGCCGTAAGGCGTTGAGCACCTCCACACCAGTATCGCCAGCGTTTTGACTGGCTTTGTGATTTTCCTCTGATTGCCGTAAGGCGTTGAGCACGGTACTGGCCTCTCAGGCTCGACAAGTGGTGGTACGTGATTTTCCTCTGATTGCCGTAAGGCGTTGAGCACTCCGTTCCAATAGCGGGCGCGAGTGGGGATTAGGCGGTGATTTTCCTCTGATTGCCGTAAGGCGTTGAGCACACCCTGATGTAGGGGGATTCCTTGCTCAAGGAATCCCGTGATTTTCCTCTGATTGCCGTAAGGCGTTGAGCACAATTGTATAAATTGGCAATAGCTATGAACAAATACAGTGATTTTCCTCTGATTGCCGTAAGGCGTTGAGCACATTGGAAGTCCGCCATCTAACCTAACTGTGGAGCAGGTGATTTTCCTCTGATTGCCGTAAGGCGTTGAGCACTCAGCCACTAGCTGTTCCAGGTAGCGAAGGAATTCGCTGTGATTTTCCTCTGATTGCCGTAAGGCGTTGAGCACGGTTCAAGCAAGGAAGGGGGTTCAAGTCATGATCAAGTGATTTTCCTCTGATTGCCGTAAGGCGTTGAGCACACGTAGCGCTTAACCTGCCTTCTCCACTCGAAATGTGATTTTCCTCTGATTGCCGTAAGGCGTTGAGCACTCGTTTGCGGTTCTCGTTCTTTCAGCGATTTTGCTCTGCGTGATTTTCCTCTGATTGCCGTAAGGCGTTGAGCACGAGATTTTGGCCTGGGGTGTATTTGAGGAAGAACTGTTTGTGATTTTCCTCTGATTGCCGTAAGGCGTTGAGCACTAGGAAACGTGGCAGATAAACTCCAGCCTGCTACCGACGTGATTTTCCTCTGATTGCCGTAAGGCGTCTTGCTTTCCCTCTGCAGGTTTTGCA
>NZ_JANSIC010000006.1:22731-25434 GCF_047461955.1 Synechococcus sp. R55.7 | reverse complement strand
GCTGGATCGGGGGCTTGAGCTTTGGCAACTGCCTCCTCCAGTTGGGCCATCACCGTCTCTGCCGGTTCAGCGGAGCGGACGACGTAAAACATTAGGTTAATGGCTTCGTTGGCCGTCAGTTTGAGGGTTTCTTTTCCCTTGGGCACCAGCGCGATCTTGCCATCTGTGGTTGTGATGGCTGTGTGGGATCCCTTAGCCAGAATCTCCCCAGCTTTTTCCAGAGTGACAAGCATATCCGTAGCTCACGGCAGCAGGACATCTACTATCCTATCGAATGTCTTGGGGCAAACGTTCCAGAAGGGTCTAAGCCATTTGGCGGATTGGGTGGGTTCATCATGGGTTGCCATGCTCTGCCAGCCAAGCATACAAGTGGGGAAACAACTTTTGATTGGCCCCTGGGAAGGGAAATTCCGACAGCTCCGCCGGGCTAACCCAGCGCACCTCACTACATTGCAGGGCTTGGGCTTCTCCGCCCAGGTAGCGGCAGATAAAAGCAATAAGAGTAACGGTGAAATGGGTGTAGGCATGTTCGATGGTGGCCAGCGGCGCGACCACCTCGATATCGATGCCGATTTCTTCCTTCACCTCCCGCACTACACACTCGGCAGCCGTTTCTCCCGGCTCGATTTTCCCTCCGGGAAACTCCCACAGCCCGCTGAGCATTGAGCTTTCCAGTCGTCGATCGATAAGGATTTCTTTTCCCCGCAGAACAATGGCAACCGCGATTTGCTTATGAGGACGGGAGGCACGGGGTGCAGACATAGGCAATTGTTGGTGTTGACCTCGATTGTAGGCGCTGCAATCCGCTTGCCAAGGGCACTGGCCACAGTGAGGCTTTTTGGGACGACAGACGGTAGCTCCCAAATCCATCAGGGCTTGGTTAAAAGCCCGCGGCTGCACGGGATCCAACAATTGCTGGGAAAGCTGCCACAGCAGGGACAGACACTGGGACGGAGGCTGCTGCAAAGCCACCAAGCGAGCCAGCACCCGCTTGACGTTGCCATCCAAAATGGGCAAAGGCTGATCGAAGGCAGCGCTGAGAATGCCGCCAGCCGTGGTGCGCCCGATCCCCGGCAGAGCCAACACCTGCTCCAGATCCCTGGGGAACTCACCGTTTCGCTCCCGCATCAAAATTTGGGCAGCTTTGTGCAAGTTCAGGGCCCGCCGGTAGTAGCCCAGGCCCTCCCACAGTTTCAGCACCTGCTGCTGGGGGGCTGCCGCCAATGCTGGGATCCCAGGCAGGGTTTGCATCCAGCGCTGAAAGTAGGGGATAACTGTTGCCACCTGGGTTTGCTGTAACATCACTTCCGAAACCCAAATGGCGTAGGGATCCCGGGTGCGGCGCCAGGGCAGATCCCTTCCGTGGTCACGGTACCAACGTTGAAGAGACTGCCGCAAGCGTTGCAAAGAAGCCTCGTCCCAATTCCCTACCTTGTCCGGGAGGCTTGCAGCGCAGGAAAAGCTGCCCTTAGCTTCTGGAAGAGGCTGAGACTCAAGCCGCGTAAGCAAAGTGCAAAGCCCACCAGATCAGGGCCGAAACCACACCGGCCACAATTCCTGCCGAGATCAAAACGACAATTGGGCTATCCGCCCCCTTGAACTTCATAATGCCGCGATTGTAGTCAGCCATCCTTGCCTCCTACCAGCTCTGGCGTTGGGGTTGCCATGGATGTTGATCGGGATCCAGATCTGCCAGCTCTATTCACAGGGAAAGCTGTGGCGAAGATGTCCCAGTAGAGGTGCTCCGCACCGCCGGCGCAAACATGCCTGGGGAGAAGCACCGTCCTCGGTCATGCATGATACAACCTTAGCATGGAACAGACTTTGACCCTGGTGATTTGGACTGTTTGGAATAACCAGAAGCTAGGCAACCCGCAGGACTAACCGGTCTGCTTCCCACTGTCGAAATAGGTTGAGAAGGTGGTCGGCTCTCTCTTCATGGGCAGCCAGGATCTCAGCGCCAGAACGGGCTTGATTGGCCAAGGGCAGCAGCAGCTCCACCACTTGGTAGCGGGTAGAGGCCATCATCTTGCCAGGGATCCGGGCGATAGGCCAGAAAATATCCATCTTCTGGGTCAGGATCTGGGCCGGATCCAGCTTGCCCAACAGATCTGAAAAGGGGATTTTTTGATCCCAGTAGCGCACGCTGCCATAGCGGACGAACAAGGGGTTGAGTTGCCAGCGGGATCCCTTAAAAAATTCGACTGTAAAGGGATCCCAGTGGTCCACCTTTTTCCCTTGATGGCAACACCAGAAGAGATTTTGCGTGTGATACAGAGGCTCCAGATACTCCATGACCCGCAGTTGGTCGATGCGAGCAAGGGCCTCGTAGCGGCGATGGAACTCCGGGTGGGTGGCGGCAATCAACGGCCTGGCGTTCCAATAGTCCAAGTAGGGGGCTACATCGATAAACTCCAGCCCGGCTTGGGCAAGCAAGTCGGGAATCTCGCCGATGTCGAAAGGAATATCATTGGCATGGAAGAAATTATCGACAATGTTTTCATCTTGTCCATAGTATTCTTGGTGAGCCTTGGCGTGCTTGGCCAAAAGGGAATTGGGGCTGGCTCCCTTCAGCAGTTGCCGCACAAATTCGATCTTTTCTGGGGTTGCAGGTGGGGTGATGCCCAACAACTCCAAGGCTCGCCGAATGCGGTACAGATGCCAACGGCCTGAACGGTTGTAGAGCATCAGCGCCATCACCCC
>NZ_JANSIC010000006.1:13277-22631 GCF_047461955.1 Synechococcus sp. R55.7 | reverse complement strand
CCATAGCCGGGGTTGCTGGCGGCAATGCCATGCACTTCCCAGCCGGTGCCACACCCGGCCACCAAAAACCTGGATCCTGTGGGCTCTTGCAAGGTGCGGGTGCGGGCGTACTGCGCCAAGGTATAGCTGCCCAGACTGGAGAAGCCCTCAAAGGGCCGGTCGTAAGGAATAGGAGGATAGGGGAAAGTCTCGTACTGGGCCTGCACTGCCTGGGTAATCTCGGCTTCGCTCACCAAAAGCACTTCCTCCCACGCGTTCCCCCCCATCCTAAGGTCTTCTTGACGCTTTGAGCCGGGAGATCTTGCTGGGTTGCCCGTCTGAGAACCTGGCCCTTCACAGCCTGGTTGTAAACCCCGCCGGAGGCAGAGCGGGCGGGACGGAGTCCTCACAAAACCGAGTGAGGCAGGCGACCCTCTGCCGAGCCGTTGGCTAAGGCCCTGCCAGAGCGTGAGTTGCCCGCTTGTAGGCTTCCTCCAGCGTCTCTGCCAAGGTGGGGTGAACGTGCACCAAGCCGGCCAGTTCTCGCACCGTGGCCCGGCGAGCAATGGCCTGAGCTGCCTCGTGAATCAAATCCGCCGCATGGGGCCCGAAGATATGGGATCCCAGCAGTAGGCCGGTGCTCTTGTCAAAGACCAGCTTGACCATGCCCTCTGTCTCTCCCGAAGCAATGGCCTTGGAGTTGCCGCCAAAGTAGGTGCGCACCGTGCCCACGCTGTAGCCTTCCTCCTTGGCCTGAGGTTCGGTCAGCCCCACAAAACCCATTTCCGGGTGGGTGAACACCGCGGCCGGGATGCTGAGGTAGTCCATGTAGGCAGTACGGCCACAGATGTTTTCCACGGCCACTCTCCCCTGAGCTGCCGCCGCGTGAGCCAACATCATCTTGCCGGTCACATCCCCAATGGCCCAGAGGTGAGGCAAATCGGTGGCCATGCGGCTATCGACGGGGATGAACCCCCGTTTGCCGGTGTCGATGCCCAGCTCGGCCAAGCCCAGCCCCTCTGAGACCGGGATCCGACCGGCAGCCACCAAGCAGCCATCCACCTGCAGCGTCTCGCCGTTGGAGAGGTGAATCGTTACTGGCTGGCCAGGGATCACCTGCTTGGCCGTGATCCCCACGTAGGTCTGGATTTGCCTGGGCTTAATCAGCACCCGCTGGGCCAGGCGGGCAATATCGGGGTCAAAGGCCGGCATCAGGGTCTCCAGGGCTTCGATGAGGATGACCTGGGATCCCAAGGCAGTGTAGATGTCGGCAAACTCCTGGCCAATGTAGCCACTGCCGATAATCGCTAGGCGCTCCGGGATCCACTCCAGCCGCACCGCCTCGTCGCTGGTGAACACCGTCCGGCCATCCACCTCGATGCCAGGGGGCACAAAGGGGCGGGAGCCCGTAGCAAGAATAACATCCTGCGCCGTGTAGGTATAGGATCCCTTCTCTTCCTGGACTTCCACCTGCTGGGGTGCCACCAACTTGCCCCGCCCTCTCAGGATTGTTACCCCCAGCCTCTCCAGGGAGCGGGTCATGTCGGCGCGGATTTTCTCCACCACCTGGGCGGCATGGGCGGCAATCGCTCCCCGGTCAGCCTGGACAGATCCCACTTGGATGCCCAGCTCAGAGCTGTGTTGCAGTTCCCGCAGGCGTCCGGAGGCGGCCAAGAGAGCCTTGGAGGGGATGCAGCCGCGGTTGATGCAGGTGCCGCCCATTTCTGCACCTTCAACGATGGCGGTCTTCAGGCCAGATTCGACCGCATGTAAAGCAGCGCCGTGGCCGCCGACGCCGGCACCGATGATGATTACGTCAAAATCGAAGCTCATGGCGAGATTGGATAACCGGTGCTTCATTCTCTCATCTTGTCGGCCTTCCCAGAAACCAGGCTGAGAGCACCCAAGCCATGCAGTAGCATAGAGTCGCTTGTAGGCGGGTGGGGGTACACATGACACTCCAAGCTTTGATCTTCGATGTGGACGGCACGCTGGCGGACACGGAGCGGGATGGTCATCGCGTGGCCTTTAACGCTGCCTTTGCCGAGGCAGGGCTGGACTGGCACTGGTCGGTGGAGCTGTACGGCCAGCTCTTGGCCATTACGGGAGGTAAAGAGCGCATTCGCCACTTTATCGACACCATTCAGCCGCCGCTGCTCCCTGGGGAAGATCTGGTGGCTCTGATTGCCCGGTTGCACCAGGCCAAAACCCGCCACTACACTGCCCTATTGGCCCAAGGGGGGATCCCACTCCGCCCAGGGGTGAAGCGCCTCCTGCAGGAGGCCAGAGCTGCTGGGATCCGTCTAGCCATTGCCACCACCACCACGCCGGAAAACGTGACGGCCCTTTTGGAGCACGCGCTGCCGGAGAGCCTGAGCTGGTTTGAAGTGATCGCTGCCGGCGATATTGTCCCCGCCAAAAAGCCCGCCCCCGACATCTACTTCTACACCCTGGAACAGATGGGGCTGCCCCCCCAGGCCTGCCTGGCCTTTGAAGACTCGGAGAATGGGCTGCGCTCGGCCCAGCAGGCCGGTATTCCCACTGTGGTGACGGTAAACGACTATACCCGGGATCAGGATTTTTCCGGGGCGGCTCTGGTGCTGGATCACCTGGGGGAGCCTGAGGATCCGTTTCGGGTGTTGGCGGGAACGGTGGGATCCCACCGCTACTTCACCCTGGAGTTGGCCCGACAGATCCATGCTCAAGTTGCCCGGTCTGGAGTGGGAAGCTCATGATGGCGTCAGATCTCCAAGACCTGCGGCAGCGCCTAGAGGCTCATCTGCAGCAAGTGGCCCAGCCCCGGGATCCCGACTGGTCGCCCCTGGGCCATAGCCAGGTGGAGCGCTACATCCAAGAGCAGCTTTCTAAGTGGGGATCCCTGGAGTCCTTCCCCTTTGAGGCCGGTGGCCGCCTGCACCGCAACTGGATCTTGAAATTGCCGGGATCCCGTTCTGGTCGCCAACCCATCCTCATCGGAGCCCACTTTGACGCTGCCCCGGCAACCCCTGGAGCAGACGACAACGCCAGCGGCATAGCGGTGTTGCTGGAATTGGCCCGCCATTTTGCTGCCGAGCCGGCTTCTTCTCCGCTGTGGCTGGTGGCCTTTGACCTGGAGGAGCGGGGAATGGTGGGCAGCACAGCCTACGCCCGCTTTCTCAAACAGCAGCGCCAGCCCCTGCGGCTGATGCTCTCTCTGGAGATGCTGGGCTACCGGGATCCCGCCCCCGGATCCCAGGACTATCCCGCCGGCCTTGAGAAGCTTTACCCCAACCGGGGAGATTACATCGGTCTCATCGGCAACTGGCCCACCTGGGGGGATCTGCTCAAGCTGCAGCGTGATTTTCAAAAAGCGGGGATCCCTTGTTGCTGGCTGCTGGCCGGGCAGCGGGGCCTAATCCTGCCTGCCACTCGCCTGAGCGACCACTCCCCCTTTTGGGATGCGGGCTACGCCGCCGTTATGGTTACCGACACCGCCTTCTTGCGCAACCCTCACTACCACAAGCCAAGCGACACCCTCGAAACCCTAGATCAAGACTTCCTGACGGGGGTCTGCCAGGGCTTGATGGCCGGGATCCGCTTGCTGTAGCTCTTCCAAACACCACAGTCGTTCCGGCAGCAAGTAGCGTGCGTTGAATCCCAACTCCCCTCTCCTGGAAGGAGGCCAGGGGTAAGGGTAGAATTGGCATCCTCAGTACGGAGATTTCTCCAGGGGGTTCGCGATTCTGCGACCGAGTCCTTTGCTGAAGAGGGGAGACAATAGACGAGAGTAGTAAGACGAGAGTAGTAGCAGGGAAAAGGTTAAAAAACCTGCCTTGGCACTGTAAAACTCAGCAGGAGATTGCGTATGAGCGCTTTTGCCCAAGCTCCCAAAAAGTGTGTTTCCGCCGCCTTCAAAGAAGAGGGCAAGCTGCAAGAGTGTATCCAGCGGCTTTTGAACCGTGGCATTCCCAACGATCGCATCTCCATTATTGGCCGCAACTTTCAAACCGAAGCCAAAATTACCGGGTTTATCACCCGCAAAGAGGTGGTTCTGGACGGTCTGACCAATGGGGCCATCTATGGATCCCTGTTCGGATCCCTGCTGGGGCTGCTCACTGGCGTGGGGGTGCTGTTCATTCCCTTTTTGGGGGCAGTGGTGGCCGCTGGGCCTCTGGGAGCCGCTTTGTTGGGGGCAACGGGCGGCGCTTTGTACGGAGCACTGGGAGCGGGCCTGGGATCCGCCCTGATTGCCTTGGGTATGCCGCAGGAGAAAGCCGCCATCTACCAAACCCGGGTACAGGCGGGCGAGTTCTTGTTGGTGGTGCAAGTACCGGAAGAGAAGTCGGGCGAAATTTACTTGCTGCTGCAGAGTGCTGGCGGAGAGGAAGTTTCCATTGCCGACTTGAACTTGCCCGGTGAGCCAGAGGGAGACTTAACCCCAGAGAGCATCTCGCCGGAAATCCGCGCTGACCTCTCGGAAGAAGCGCAGCAAACCTTTGTGGAAGCCTACAACCAAGCCAAACAAGAGAGCAATAACTCCACCCATGCACTCCTCAAAGCTTGGGAAAAGGTCAAGCAAATTTTCACACGAGATGAGAAAGGGATCTTCTCCAAACGCAAGCCCTAGCCCAAAAAGTTTCCGAAGTAGCGAGAGCACAGTAAAGCGCCATCTCGCCGCTCTGCCTGTACGTGTTCTGGGTCTGCTCCAATTTTTTAGCTGCAACCTTATATCCTGAGAATAGCCCGAAAAACTCTAACCTAACCTTGCAGGGGTGAGCCTATGGCTGCGAGTGACTTCAAGGATTACTACAAGATCCTGGGCGTCAGCAGAGATGCCTCTGCCGAGGAAATCAAGCGCGTCTATCGCAAGTTGGCCCGCCAGTATCACCCCGACGTGAACCCCGGCAACAAGGCGGCAGAGGAACGCTTTAAGGAGATCAACGAAGCCTACGAGGTGCTCTCTGATCCAGAGAAGCGGCGGCGCTACGACCAGTTTGGGCAGTACTGGCAGCGGGTGGGTACTGGTTCTGCTGCTGGAATGCCCGGCATGGAGGGCTTCGCCCAGTACACCAGCTTCGAGGAGTTTATCAACGAGCTGTTGGGCCGTATGGGATCCCGCCGCAGCGGGTTCCAGGGCTTCGCCGGCGGCTTTGGGCCGTTTGTTTCGGTGGATTTGCCGGGGCAGGATGTGGAGGGCACTCTGGGTCTCAGCTGGGCAGAAGCTTTCCACGGCACCCAGAAACGGCTGAACCTAGATGGAGAAACGCTAACTATCCGCATTCCCCCCGGCGCTAAGCCGGGCAGTCGCATCCGCGTCAAGGGCAAAGGCCAGGTCAGCCCCTTTGGCGGGCCAAGAGGGGATCTCTACCTCACTTTGGAGCTGCCCCCCCATCCCTTCTTCCGCTTTGACGGAGACAACCTGCTCTGCGAGCTGCCCATTACTCCTGACGAGGCGGCTTTGGGAGGGACGGCGGAAGTTCCCACCCCTACGGGTCGCGTGCAACTGAGGATCCCTGCCGGGGTAGACAGCGGCCAAACCCTGCGGCTGCGGGGCCAAGGCTGGCGGGATCCCCAAGGCCAGCGGAGCGACCTGCTGGTGCGGCTGAAGGTGGTGGCGCCCAAATCCCTTTCCCAGACCGAGCGGGATCTCTACGAAAAGCTGCGCCAAAGCCGTAGCTGGGATCCCCGCGCCCACTTGCAGGAGGTGAGTCTATGAGTTTGGCCATTGTGCGGGTAGAAGAACGGCTCTATACCTTCGAGCAGGCCACGGAACTGCTGGGGATCCCTCCCCACCTGCTGGAATGGCTGCTGGCCCAAGGCTTAGTGGAGGCCGAGAGCAGCTACCTGACCCCCCAACAGCTCAGGCGGTTGTTGCAAATGAGCCGCCTACACCGAGACTTGGGGCTTAACTGGACGGGGGCAGCGATGGTCTTGGACATGGCTCAGGAAATTGCCCGGCTCAGGGGGCAACTGCGCCACTACCGCGGATTTTGAGGCTGCCCAGCTAACCCATCAAGGAGATAAACTTCGATGAACCCTATGGAACAGATCATCCGACGTAGCCAAGTGGTGGGCCTGCTGGCCCTCGATGGCAGCACTGCTACCGCATTGGGTACCGTAGAAGAAATCTGGGTTGACCCAACAGGGCGGGTATGCTACTTCACCAGCCAGCAGGGGTACACCCCCCTGGAGCAGATTTCTCTCATCGGGCCAGACGCGCTGCTGACCTACTCTACCGTTTTTGATACCCCCCTAACCCCCATCAGCTCTCTTTACCGTCGCACAGTGCGCATTGGGAATCGAGAGGTCGGCTGGATTGAGGATTTTCTCTTTGACTGGGAGACTGGAGCGATTGCCGCTTATATTCTGGGTGGCAGCATTGCCGAGCCTTGGGGGGGGCGCGCCGTTCTCCTGCCTGAGGACGTGGAAGCCATTGATGTGGACGCGGTGGTGGTTAAGGAGGATGCTCCGCAACGGCTGAAATCGGAAGCGGAAGGCTTAAAGAACTTTTGGAGCGAAAAATCTCGGCAGGTGAAACAGCTTATCCAGCGCATGGGGGATCGCCTCAAGGCGTTGGTTGGCCCACAGGATCCGCCGGAGGTGGTGCGCGTTAAGGTGAAGCAGGTGCGGGACGAGCTGGCCAAAGGGGGCAAGTTCGATCTCTCCCTACTGGACGAGGCGGCAGAGTTTCTGCAACACAAGTGGGAAACCTGGCAACATCGCCTCAGCCGCGCCGCTCAGCGCATGCAGGCTGCCCTTCAGGCTGCTTGGGAGAAGCTGACCGAATAGCAAAGAATGACTCTGCAACCTCTGGCCTGCGGTCGCCTCAGATGCTGCACATTTGCTTCCCAACTGCTTCCCAACTCCCCTCTTCCTCTGGGAAAGGGGCTGGGGGGCAACAGCATGAGGTGCTTGGGGAGTCCGTCCCACTGCTCGACCGGAACTGTTGCAAGCCAGTCCTCGACCAAACCCAGCTGACGGACGGCGGCTTTTTCGGCTACGATCTAAGATCGCTGTCAATGCTCGGATCAGGTTTCAAGACCCCCGCAGGGCACCTGTACGGCAGGGAGAAAGATGACTTACGCAATTGTGGAAACCGGCGGTAAGCAGCTTTGGGTGGAGCCGGGGCGTTTTTACGAGGTCGATCGCCTGGCGGAAGTGGAGGAGAACAGCCCCTTCGATTTGTCTCGTGTGCTGTTGATCAACCACGAGGGACAAATCACGTTGGGGCATCCCTACGTTTCGGAGGCGGTCGTCAGGGCACGGGTTTTACAGCATCGGCGCGGCGATAAAATCATCGTCTACAAGATGAGGCCAAAGAAAAAGACCCGCAAAAAGAGGGGTCATCGGCAACCGCTGACCCGTCTGCTGATCGAGTCTATTGAACTCAATGGGGTGCCCCTAGCCACGGCACCATCCCGTACGGAAGCGGCTCCAGAGTCTAACCCAGAGGCAGCCCCTTCGGCAGCGGCGACAGGGATCCCTGCGGATGAGGAATAAACTCTGAACTCAGGTGTCCTGAATCCCGATTTTTTTATCTCGTTTCTGTTGATCACGCAGTTGCATAGGAGGCGTTATGGCTCATAAGAAGGGAACGGGCAGCACTCGCAACGGTCGAGATTCCAATGCCAAGCGGCTGGGGGTGAAGCGCTATGGGGGCGAGCTGGTGCATCCCGGCCACATTCTGGTCAGGCAGCGGGGCACCAAGTTTCACCCAGGGGTGAACGTGCGCATCGGCGGCGACGACACCTTGTATTCTGTGGTCACCGGCATTGTGACTTTTGAGCGCTATGGCAAGTGGCGGCAAAAGGTGAGTGTCTACCCAGCTGAGGTGGCTGCCCAGTAGGGAAAGGCCCAGCTTTGAAACTGCCTGGGAGAGTTTCTTCCGCAAGAGAAGATTCTCGCTTCTGTCGACCAAGCTGCTTGCCGGGCTGAAAACTGTCTGCTCCAGAGCAGACAGGGTTTTGCTGTTGCTGATTCCTGAACTTTTTTCGTTCTTGAGGATTGGGGCCAGCCGGAAGAGAAGAGGAGCTAGGGATCCCTGCCCCTTCGAGGGCGAAAATGGCAAAAGCGTGGAAGGCAGAAAGCTGATGCGGGTGTATTTGTTTCGCTGGGCAGGGTTGCTTCACCTCATTGCCGGGGTGATGTACCTCTACTGGCGACTGACAGCCGGGTTGATGGATTTGGGATCCCTTTTGTTTTGGGGGGCAGAGCTGTATGTTTGGCTGGCGGCGGTGGGCTTTACCCTCAGCCGCTATCCCCAAGTGCCGAGAGAGACGATCCCATCCCCAGAGGTCCTGCGGCGGTCGTTTTTCCAGTTACCGCGAGTGGATGTACTGGTGCTGCGCCAGTGGGATTCTCTGGAGGCAACCCGGCAAACAGTGCTCTCGGCTCTGCACCTCGACTACCCGTGGGAGCGGTTGTTTGTCCACATTGTGGATCGGGTAGAAGATGAGGAGATGGCCAAGGCGGCGCGGGCCATTCCCTGCGAATACTGGGCCTGCCCTAGCCCCACAACCGACCCCCTGGCTTACGCGATGGGATCCCCTCATATCCAAGGGGAGTATCTCCTCCTAGTACAGCCGGGCCATTTTCTCGAGCGGGACTTCCTGTGGCAGACCTTGCCCCACTTTTACGACTCGCCGGAGCGGGCTCCAATTGTCAACCGAACTGGCTTTGTGCAGGCAATGCTGCGCACCCTAGGCCAGCCCAGAGCCGTTCACCCACTGCAGCAGCTCTTGGCGGTGGGATCCCAGGGCTACCAGGCGGCACCCCTGTTGGGTTCTGGCTGTCTCATCCGGCGCAAGGCTTTGGAAGGGATCCCGCAGATCGACATTCGCCGCCCTGTGCAGTTGGGGTGTCAGATGCACTGCCGTGGCTGGCAGTCTCAATTGGTTCGCCAAACCCAGGTTACGGGTGTTTTGTTGCCCTTGCGCAACCGCCGCGTTGCTTTGCTGGCTTTGTTTTCGGCCTTGAGGGAAAACCCCTTTTGGGGCAAGCCGACCACGCAGCAGCAGCGCTTTCAATACCTGTGGCTGGCCCTCTGGGCTGCCGGTGGGATGGCGGAGCTGGTCTACTTGGCGGTGCCGATGGTCTTTCTCTGCACGGGGTGGATGCCGGTGCCGGCCTTTGACCGGGTCTTCTTCGCGTGGTTTTTGCCTTATGCTCTCCTGGGGCGCATCAGTTGGCTCTTGGCCTTTCCCCCCCATCTGTGGGGGGCAGCTTGGCAGTCGGAACGGCAGACGGGCAGCCAGTTTTTTCAGTCCATCCAGGCGCTGGTGCAAAGTCTGCAGGGAGTGCCCCCCTATCCCGAGCAGCCTTCCCAGCTCTCCTTAGGACCTCAGGCTCTGGCTATTGTGCTGACTTTTCTGGCTATGGGGGTGGGATCCCTGCGTT
>NZ_JANSIC010000006.1:2669-13177 GCF_047461955.1 Synechococcus sp. R55.7 | reverse complement strand
CAGGCTCTGGCTATTGTGCTGACTTTTCTGGCTATGGGGGTGGGATCCCTGCGTTCTGCCGGCAGTTGGGATCCCTCTTGGCCTGAGCTGCTGTTTGGCTTGGTCTGGGCCTTCTACAACCTGATGATCCTGACGGTGCGCCCCGACGATCACGATTTTGCCGGCTTTGCTTTTCCCAGCAGCAGCGCCGCTGCGGCGACAGAAGAGAGCGCCGACCCATAGGCTGCCAAGCCAAGACAAGTTCATCGCAAAACCAAATCCCCACATCCATTCAGCTGCTGCATGGATGAAATGGCAGGCTGCCGCGGCAGATGGTGGGCAAACGCTATGCTGTGAGAAGTGTAGGATAAGTGGATCGGCACAGGTTGTCTCCAACTCTCCGGGGAGGTGTACCGGTGGAGAGGGGGGATCCCTGGCCAAGTCGCCCCTCCTGTTTGCAGGATTGAACGCGGTCTTCTAGGTTCAGAACGACACACCTGTGGAGTCAGAGAGACCCCCCCTTCGACTGCTCCCCCTGGGTACGGATCCCTGGCAGCAGGGCTGTGCCTATTGGCTGGAGATGGGATCCCACCGTTTGCTTCTCGATTGCGGGTTGCCCGCTCCTGCCCTCTTTAAGGCTCTGCCAGGGATCCCGGATGCGGTAATCTGCAGCCATGCTCACTTTGACCATGTGCAAGGGCTACCTGCTTTTCATCGTCGTTACCCTCAGGTACCTCTCTACGCCACGCCGGTGACTGCTCATTTGGCCGCTGGTCTGTGGGAGTGTGGCGTTTGGCCAGGCTACGACCGGGACATTCGCTTTCCCCCCTTTCGGGCGCTGCCTTTGGGCCGGGCGCGAGAGATTTTGCCCCATCTGATGCTCACTTTCTTTGCGGCTGGGCATCTGCCGGGAGCGGCGGCAACCCTGCTGCAAAATACCCAAACCACTCCGGCCCAAGCCTGCGTGTACACGGGCGACTGTTCCCTGGCCTCAACTCGCTTTGCCCCCGGCTTGGATCTCATTGCTTTGCGCCACTGGCAGCCGGACGTGTTGCTCATCGAGGCTTCGCTGGGATCCACCCGCCATCCACCCCGTCGTCACCTGGAAAATCGCCTGGTGGAGCGGTTGCTCAGCGCCTTGGAAGCGGGGCAAACGGTGCTGTTTCCCCTGCCAGTGTTGGGGTTGGGGCAGGAGCTGATCTTTCTCCTCAAAGCCCACCACCGCTTTACCCAAGCCCCCCAAGAGCTCAAGATATGGGTGGCGCCGGGGCTGGCGGCAGGCTGCAATCTCTACGAGCGCTTGCTCACCTACCTGCCGGAGCCGGTGCGCAATTTCGCCACCTACCAGCCCTTGTTCTGGGAAGACCGCCTGCAGCCGCGGGTTCAGCCCCTTACCGAAGCGGATCCTCTGCCCCAAGGCTTGCTGCTGTGCGACGCCGATGCCGGGCCTGAGGCTTGGGATCCAATTTGGTCGAGGTTGTTGGCCCAACCGCAGCGCTCCTGTCTGCTGGTGCGGCTGCCAGAGGTGGAACTGGCTACCCCGTTTGAGCGTTGGCCGGCGCCGCTGCGCTCCCGCATTGCCGTTGAATGGATAACCTGGCACAGCCACAACGATGTCGGGCATCTCACCCAGATCATCCACACCTTTCGCCCCCAGCATTTGGTCTTGGTTCACGCCGACCCCAAGCAGGCTCAGGATCTGGCGGATCTGCCGGAGCTGTGCAATCGCTACCATGTCCACTGCCCTCAGCCTGGGCATTGGCTGGAGTTGCCCGATGGGCACCTACAAACCCCAGTTAGGCTCGCGGAGCTGAAGGCCGGTTCCCCCGCCGAGATCAGGGATCCCCCTTTGCGCTATGAGGGGGAGGTGGAAGAAGTTTGGCAGGAGCAGGGGTCGCCGCGGACTTTGGCGGGGGTACAGGTGCGTCTGCCGCCCCAGATTACCCAGGATCCCCGTTGGCCGGCCTGGGCCGATACCGGCCTGGTGGAAGCCCGCTGGCAGGGATCCGAACTGGTGCTGCGCGGCCTTTCTCCACGGGAGCTGATCCGCCCGGCAGAGGCTGCCCCTTCTCCAGCAGGGATCGTGCCGCGTCCAAAACAGCCTTCTGTATCCAGTCATCACGGTGGCAAAAAGTGCCAAAATTGTCGCTTTGCCCGCCAGATCTTGACTTCCCAAGCCCAAGCCTTTCGCTGCGATCAGGAGCGTTCCCCCCTCTACCGCCTCAGGGTGGATCCCCAGGGGAGCTGCCCCTACCATCAGCCGCAGGAGATCCGCTCTTCCGGTTAGCCGTCAAGCCAGGGAAGCCCAAAGGCTAGAATGGGGCAAGTCGCGGTGCCAACCATGCTTGAGCAAGATTCCTGGGCAAATCATCGCCGTGGGCCGGTCGGATCCCTGGAGCGCCCAGCCGAGGCCTTGGCTGCGGCCAGCCCGCCCGTAGTGCAGATGGTTGGGGTGAACAAAGTCTATCCACTGCCGGAGGGCAGTTTTCAGGCCCTCTACGATATCGACTTGGCGATCCAGCCGGGAGAGTATTGCGCCATTATGGGGCCCTCTGGATCCGGCAAATCCACCCTGATGAACCTCATCGGCTGCTTGGATCGGCCCAGCTCAGGGCGCTACTGGCTGGATGGGGTGGAAGTTTCCACCCTGACCGATCGCGATTTGGCCCACATTCGCAACCAAAAAATCGGCTTTGTCTTCCAGCAGTTCCATCTCCTGCCCGTCCTGACAGCGCTGGAGAACGTCATGCTGCCCTTGGCCTATGCTGGGATCCCGGAGCCGGAGCAACGCCGGCGGGCCAAGCAAGCCCTAGAACAAGTGGGCTTGGGGAGCAAACTGCAGCAGCGTCCGGCCCAACTCTCCGGCGGCCAGCAGCAGCGGGTGGCGATTGCTCGTGCCATTGTCAACCGACCCCAACTGTTGCTGGCTGATGAGCCGACTGGGGCTCTGGATAGCCATACCGGCCAGGAAGTGCTGAACCTTTTTGCGGAGCTCCACCGGCAGGGCATCACCCTGGTCGTGGTCACCCATGACCTTGAAGTAGCCCAGGCCGCCCAGCGCATTATCCGGGTTGGGGATGGCCGTTTGCTGGATTGAGAGGGATCCGCCTGGGGGCAGTTGGGTTCAGGAGAGTTCCCAGTTGCGGTGAACTGGCGTGCCGGATGGATCCCTGGCCTCACTTTGGGTGAAGGTCGAAGGGAATGTCTTAAACGGGCATGGGATAACCCTATCTAGGATGGCCCAGCTTGGGCTACTCTAAACGCAACTGAGGGCTTGGGAAGAGGATCCGTCCATGAAACTGATCGAAGATATCATCCGGTTTTTGGAAACCCGCCTGGAGGAATTTCTCAGGGCCCACCCTGAGATCGAGCTGCAAGCCCTCGATGAGCAGTTGCGCCAGCAGGAATCCGATACCCTGCGGCTGTTGCAGGAAAGCCGCGCCCAAGAGGAAGCTCTCCAAAAAAGCATTCTCAACTTGGCTGAGGAGATTAAAACCTGGCACTTTCGCATTGAGAAGGCGCAGCGGGCCAATCGCCCCGATCTAGCCGAAGGAGCGCGACGCCGGGAGGCTGAGCTGTTGGAGAGGGGCAGCCAGCTATGGAGTCAAATGAAGGCCCAAAAGGAGAAAATCCAACAAATGGAAGCGCTGCTGCCGCAAATTCGCCAGCGCCGCCAAGAAGTGAAGGCTAAGCTGCAGGAGGTAAGAGCCGCGCAAGCCAAAGGCATCGACAACCCGGACCGGAATTTCAGCCCTTGGGGAAAACCTTTCGAGGCTTGGGATGAATTGGAAGAGCAATTTCGTCAGCTAGAGGTGGAAAACGAATTGAATGACACGAAGAGGAAGGTGCGGGAACAGCAGCGGCGGTAACAGCCTGACCCAAAATCTTGTTAGTTTGCTAATGTTGAATCCAGTCGCAACAGCCAAAATCGAGCTGGGCGGAACTTGTGATTTAAGCCCTTGGTCTCAAGAGCCATAGCCACATCATTTCCAGAACTTTCTCTGGCACCGACCGGGAAGAAAAGTCTCTCCTCTCCCCCAAGAGTGATACGCTATTGGGCATGAATGAGTTGTATCTGAATCACCCCACATTTGGTCTGCTCTACAGCCTGTGTCAGGTCGACGAAAATCAGGCTCTCTTCACCACTCTCTACGCCCAAAGGCTCTTTTTTCGGGTTTACTTCAGGCCGCCGGATAACAGCGGGGATCCTGCTGCCATGGAGGAGTTGGTCTTCGATCCGATTAGCCGTAATGAGGCTCGCCAGCTCATCGAAGAGCAAATGCGCCTGCTGCGCCGTGCTGCCCGCCAAGATGAGCTAGAACAATTGCAGTTGATCTACAAGCAAACCTTTTCCTGAAAGAGGGTTTTCTGAAGGTCTTGCAGGGCTCAGGACGAGGGTTTTGTTCCTCAGATAAGATAGCCACCTAAAACTGAGACAGAAAGCGCAGGTCGCTGGTATAAAACAGGCGGATATCCTGAATGCCGTGGAGGAGCATGGCCATCCGCTCAATGCCGATCCCTGCCGCAAATCCGGTGTAGCGCTCCGGGTCGTAGCCCACCGCTTGAAATACATTGGGATCCACCATGCCGCAGCCGAAGATTTCCAGCCATTTCGAGCCAAAGCGCACGTCCATCTCAGCAGAAGGCTCGGTAAAGGGAAAATAGCTGGGCCGAAAGCGGGTTTCTCGCTTGCCCAATAGGCGGGTGATGAAAGTGTTGAGGGTGCCCTTCAGGTCGGAAAAGGTGAGGTTCTCGCCCACCGCCAAAATTTCCATCTGGTGAAACACAGCGGAGTGGGTGGCATCCACGGTATCGCGGCGCATCACCCGACCGGCATGCACAATGCGCAGCGGCGGCTGGTGTTGCTCCATGTAGCGCACCTGCACCGAGGAGGTTTGGGTACGCATCAGGTAGCCATTGGCCAGGTAGAGGGTATCCTGCATATCCCGCGCCGGATGGTCGGCAGGGGTGTTGAGGGCCTCGAAGTTGTAGTACTCCGTCTCGAGCTCAGGCCCATGCACCACGGTGTAGCCCATTCCCACAAAGATATCGAGCATGCGGTCGATGGTGGCCTGCAGCGGATGGATCCGCCCCAGAGGCCGACGGGGCCCGGGCATAGTGACATCCAGGCGCTCTGCTTCTAGGCGGGCCAGCAGTTGAGCTTCACCAAGGGCCTGTTTGCGCTGCTCCAGACTGGATTGGAGGGCCTCTTTAAAGGTGTTGGCCAAAGCGCCAATGGCAGGCCGTTCTTCTGGGGGCAGCTTCCCCATTCCCCCCAAGATTTTGGAGAGCTTACCTTTCTTGCCCAGGTAGTCGATGCGGATCTGTTCCAGAGCCTCCAGACCGTCAGCTTGTTCCACTTGGGCGAGGGCCTCGCTTTGCAGGGTGAGAAGCTGTTGGCGAAGCGTGTCTTTTTCGTCTTGCATGGGGCCGATTCCAAGGGCAGAAGGGATCCCTGGGGGTTGAGGGAATCCCTATAAAAGTATCACAGGAGGGAGCCTGACTGTGCTTTCCCAGCCAGTGGGGATGGCCAGCAGCGGGGAGAATTTGGGGGTTAGCTCTGAGGCGCCGAATCTGGCAGCAGACACCCCAAAGCATCACACCCCGCCGGCCCCTCTGCTGCCAAGGTAAAGTTGCGGTCGTAGCGGGCCAGGGCCGCGAAGAAGTTATCTGTCCGCCGTCTCTTTTTGACCTCGGCCACCAGTCGTTCGTAGGTGGGCTTGTCGATTTTCTCAAAAGGCAGGCGGGGGAAGGGGGCATCGAAGCGGGCCAGCAGCGCTGCGCTGATGTAGCCCTCGTCGTCGCGGATGGCTTCGTAGATACGGGATCCCAGAGCTTCCACCTCGTCCTCCCGCAGCTCGATGGTGGCGGAGGTGTTGTGGGTGGTGTAGTACTTCTGAACCTGCATATAGAAGTCAAACTGGGCCAGGGCCGAGAATTGCTCGATCTCGATCTGGCCAGCACCGGGCAGGTTGGCCCATTCTACTTCCACAGGCAGTTCCACCAGCCATTCGGTACAGCGGGGATCAAAGGGGTCGTTGAGCAAGTTCCCGTTTTCATCTTTGTCCGCCTGAGCAGGTACCACCGAGTAGCCATAGTCCAGACAGGCCAGCGCCACCGGGTCATTTTTGGCAAAGGTGATGCGGCGGATGTAGCGTTGGGCTTTGGGCGGGTGCCAGCCGGGAGAGGCGTTGGTGAGCAGCGACTTGGTGCCGGCGGGCTGAACCGTGGTGCAGCGGTTGGGGCGGCGCAGGCTGTGGCGGTCGCAGTAGTCCCAGACCACGCGGTGGACGATCTCCTTCCAGCGGCTGAGGTATTCCCGCTCCTGCTGCTTGAATTCCTTCCCGATGGGGGTATCGGGTCTCCCTTCCTGCCACCAGCGCAGCCATTCAACCCCAAAGGCTTTGACGCAAAAGTCGAACAGGCCTGTGAACGAGACGCCGACGATGGGATCCCATTCCCGCGAACGCTGAAAGCGGGGTTCCACAAAGCGGTGGTGGAGTAGGGCTGCCACCGTGAGGGCTCCCGCCGTGAAGGCTTCCTCTTGCTCTTGCCGGTTGTGGGGATCCAAACGGTTGAGGTGGATCTCGGCCAAGTTGCAATGGAATGTGTGGCCAATAATCTCGCCACAGTTGTGGACAACAAACCCATTGGCATCAAAGCACGCTGGGCCGGGGACAGTACAGTCATACACCGGCTCTACCCCGTCTGCCTCAAGGGCAGCAACCGTCACAGCAAACCGCTCTCGGTTGAGCTGGCGCTTGTAGCCATTCAGCAGTGCCTCTAGCTTTTGGGCTTTGTGCGGTTCCCGAAAGCCGACCCATTCCTGGAACAGATGCAAGTTGTCGTTGGCAATAACCAATTCGTGCTGGGCTTTGCAAGCGTATGGTGCAGGTTGGCGAGCACTGTTCGGCAGCAGGCGATATCCAGCAGGACGGCGATTCTCATACAAAACTGCAATGATGCCCAGCCGCGCCAGCATGCGCTGAACCGCTTTGAGGGTACCCAGATGGCTTTGAGAGAGCCGCACGCTAACCCCTTTCTCCTGATTACCTTGCACGCTGCCATCCGCATCAAAGAGCCCGCACAAGAAGCCTCGATGAAACTGGAAGCTGGTGGCTTCGAGCGCCTCTGTCATCTGCTTTTGTCCGGGCCTCATGCCGAACTGGGCCGCCAGTTTTGCCAACCCCCTGGAGCCGATAACCCGCAACCCAAGCTGCGCATAGTGATATGCCTCTGGCTGGCGGGGCTCGTAACCCACTGCCGTTTGCAAAAGCTGAATCGCATACTGGCTCATTTCGGCTTGGGTATCTTGCCAATAGCGTAATAAAGCCGTGTCGTTCCACGGGGTTGCCGTAAGGCTACCGTCACCCAGCAAATTCCCCAAAAGCCAGCCTTCTTCCCAGGTACCCGCCCCATCCCACGGGGTGAGATCGCGATGGTTGTGCAGCAGGATGCGGTCGCCCGGTTGTAGGCTTTCTGCCGGTACCCACTCGGTGTATTGTGCCTTTTGGGTTTGAGCGGTGACTTTGAGAACCCGATGGTTGCCTGTCAGCCGCAGAGAGAACCCTTCCTTGGTCAAAAGCTTCAGCACAGGCTTGGTACCGGAGTAGAAGAACCCCTCCGGTGTGGTACTGAATAGTTCTCCATTGACATAGGTGCTGTGCTGCTTCCCAATCAGGTCTCTCACCTGGCGCGGCCCATCGCCCGTGTGCACCCAGGTATCGGCTGTCACGCAGGGGTTCAGCCCATAGCGCCACAGGCGATCCTGAAGTTCCTCTTCCCCTAGGGAGGGATCCCGTCCCTTTAGCCATTCTCGGGCCGTTCCTGCCTCATAGGCTTTGAGAAAGTCGGGTTTTAGGTCGGGTGGGATAAGGTCGCAATTGGCCCGTGCTACGGCTTCCCCGGCCCACTGGATGGCGCCCTCACCGGAGTAAAACTGCTTCCGCACGGCCTCAACACATTCTTCCCGCGTCGGCTTGCGGTGAAACACCCGCGTGTGGTTAGCCATGCGCAGGGCATCTCGCTCGGGATCAATTCTCCAGTTGCCGTTTTCGTCCTGCTGCCAGAGGTTGTCTTTGGCGGTGGATCCCAGCTGGTCGTCGGCAGCAAACTGACGAATGCCAGCGCTACGACGAATGTTTCCCGCCACCACCACCACCGCCGCCTCGTCGATGAGCAAACAGCACTCCACCGAGTTCAGTTGCCGACCTACCGCCCTGTTGAGGATGGCGGCACAGCGCTCGTACAAGCCGGGCAGCTTAATGGGGTTGGCTACGCCCCCAAACCCTTTCAGCCGCTCCCCAGCCGGGCGGACATCGCTCAAGTCCACTGTCACTTCCACCTGGCCCCCAAAGCTGGGATCCGACGCCAGCTCCAGCAGCGCTTGGTAGGACTCCACCCAGCCGCGGCGGCTGTCCCCCACCTGGATGTGCACCTGGGATCCCTGCCGTTGGATGCGGGTGTGTTCCTGCCGCTCTTCGGGAGGGGTGGCGCCGATGGATCCCTTCACGTGAACCCGCAGGCGGTTGACAATGGGGGGCAACTGGCGGATGAACTGGGGTTCCAGCACCGCTCCCGTGCCGCAGCCCATCATGGCCAGATCCATCATCAGGCCAAAGGCCCGCCAGTCCACCACCGCCAAACTGGTGCAGTTGTAGGCACCGGAGAAGTTTTCCGGCTTCTGGATCCAGTCGGTGCCCATCACCCACAAGGCTCGACCGGAGATCAACGCCTTCAACTGCCGCTGCATGCGCTCTACCAGCTCCCGCTCCTGAGGGGTAAAACGCCCCAGCCGGGCGATGTCGGCCAAGGTGCGCTCGCAAACTTCGCCCCAAGTCTCGCGGTTGCCATCCGGGCGGCGACGGCTGTAGGTGCGGTAGAACACCGGGCTGGCCGCCGGGGCTGTGGCCGGAAACTCGCCTGGAGGCGCGGATCCCGTCGTTTCAGCGGGATCAAGTCCCTGTACTTCTTTGCTCTGTTCGCCTGAGTGGGACGAAGTCCACACCATAGCTACACCTCCTCTGCAAAGCTCGGTAGTTCCGACTCTTGAGCGCCGGTTGGCAACCCCGCCGACCCAATGCCCAACCACGTTATCACAATCTTCAGGGATCCGGTGTTGTAGGTAGTGTTGTGCTCTGAGAAGATCTTTAAGAGCCTCTAGGGATAGGGCAGGCCCGCTGTCTGCCGGGGGAGCCGCAAGGGAACGGAAGGCCCGGCAGAAGGGCTACAGTGGAGGAGAGGGATCCCAAGTTAAGGGGCTGCTTGTCGTCTTCAACGGCACCTTCCTGGGCCTTCTCCCCAGTGAGAGCTGTGTAAGGAGTTGTATCGTCATGACCAGTCGCCTGCGCATCGGTAGCTTGTGGGGGATCCCCTTTTTCATCGACTACACCTGGTTCCCGGCGGCCCTCCTGCTGGTGCTCTCCTACGGGGTGTTGACGGCGATGGGGTTGTTTCTTTCTCTGCTGGCCCATGAGTTGGCCCACAGCTTGGTGGCCCGCGCCTATGGGGTACGGGTTAACTCGATAACCCTATTTATTTTTGGGGGTATGGCGGCGATTGAGCGGGAAGTTCCCCGCCCCCTTGGGGCTTTTTGCGTGGCGGTGGCAGGCCCTCTCCTCAGCTTGGGTCTGTTTGTTTTCTTCAGCGTGGCCCGGGCTTGGGCTGTGCCGGAGTCGATGCTGGCCTCAACCCTCACCAGCTTGGCTGCCATCAACCTGACGATTGCCCTGTTTAACCTGCTGCCGGGCCTGCCTCTGGATGGGGGGCAAATGCTCAAGGCGGCCATCTGGGGTTGGACAGGGGATCGGCAAAAGGGTATGCTGTGGGCGGCCCGAGCCGGCCAGGGGGTGGGCTGGGGTTTGGTGGGGCTAGGTCTGCTGGTGGTATTTTGGGGGAGCCTCAACGGCCTCTGGGTGGGGTTGATCGGCCTGTTTATTTTGAACACCGCCCGCCGCTACAGCCAGTACGCGCAACTGCAGCAGGTGCTGGCCCGCCTGAAAGCTGCAGATGTGATGACCCGCCAGTTTCGGGTTTTGGACGCGAACATGAGCCTGCGGGAGTTTGTGGATCGCTATCTGGTGCCTTCTTCTCTCAGGCCGGAAGCCCCAACTCAACCGGCGGACGTTTATTTTGCTGAGGAAGATGGCCGCTACCGTGGGCTGGTCAGGCCAGAATTGCTCAACGACATCGAGCGCAGCCAGTGGGATCGCCTCACCCTCAAGGCTATTCTCAAGCCGATGGAGCAACTGCAGGGGGTACGAGAAGAGACCCCCATTCCCCAGGTAATTCAGATGATGCGCCAGGCAGAACCCCGCCGCATTTTGGTTTTCACGCCCACCGGCGCCATTGCTGGCTTGATCGACCGGGGGGATGTGGTGGCCATGGCTGCCCGGCAGTTGGGGGTCGTGCTGCCCCAAGAGGTGGTGCAGCGGGTGCGCGATAGCGAAGAATGGCCCCCTGGATTTCAGGTGGAGGACAATCTGGCCGGAGAGGGATCCCCCAGTCTGGCTTGGCAGGGATCCCCGGAT
>NZ_JANSIC010000006.1:0-2569 GCF_047461955.1 Synechococcus sp. R55.7 | reverse complement strand
TTCATCCCATCCCCATTGCCGATTCTGTAACCGTTGATGTCTGGGTACGGACAGGCGGACGCCATGAGCCGCCGGAGTGGCTGGGCCTATCCCATTTTTTGGAACACATGGTGTTTAAGGGTAGCGAGCGGCTGGCTCCTGGTGAGCTGGATTGGGCCGTGGAAGGACGGGGCGGAGTTACCAATGCTGCCACCGGCCAAGACTACACCCATTACTACATTACGGTGGCTGCTGCCGACCTGGCGGATACCCTGCCCTACTTGGCAGAGGTGGTTTTGCGGGCCGGGATCCCAGATCTGGAGTTTGAGCGGGAGCGGCAGGTGGTTCTGGAGGAAATTCGCCGCGCTGCCGACAACCCGGACTACACGGCCTATCAGCTTTTGATGCAGACCGCCTATGGGGAGCATCCCTATGGACGACCGGTGTTGGGCACACCGGAAAGCTTGATGCAACTGACCCCTGAACTGATGCGCGCCTACCACCGCGCTTGGTATCGGCCTGAATCCATGACGGTGGTGGTGACGGGTGGCATCGATCCCGAGCGGGCGTTGGCCTTGGTGGAGGAGCAGTTTGGCGGCCCTGCCGCCGGGCCAGCACCGGTCAGCCCCCCCATTCCGCCCCAGCCTCGTCCCCAAGGGATCCTGCGCCGGGAGAGCGACCATGCCCGCTTGGAGCAAGCCCGCCTGAAGTTGGCCTGGCCTACTGTTGGCATTGACGATTGGCAGCAAGCCTGTGGCCTGGAGATGTTGGCTTCTGTGCTGGGAGATGGCCGTACTTCGCGGCTGGTGCATCTGCTGCGGGAACAGCGGGGCTGGGTGAGGGCCATTGGCTGTTCTTCGCTGGTGTTGAAGGAGGGGGGACTGTTTTGTATTGGGGCTCAACTGGAGCCGGAGGATGTGGCGCGGGTGGAGGCGACGATTCTGCACGAGATTGAAAAGCTGCAGCAGGATGGCATCGGCCAAGCGGAGTTGGATCGCACCCGGCGTATGCTCACCCATGAGTTCCTGTTCTCCGCCGAGTCTCCCAGTCAATTGGCGGGCATCTATGGCTACTACGAGACGCTGGGCGGGGTGCAGCGCATTCAAGAGTACCTGGAGCTGGTGCAATCTTTTACCCCGGCTCAGATCCGGGAATTGGCCCAGCAGTACTTGTCTCCGGAGGCTTATGTAGTCACCGTTCTCAAGCCGACTGCCCTGGGTACAGCGGCGGCTTCGGAGCTGCAACTGGCTTGCCGTTAAGCGCCGCCTTGGCGCTCCGGACTCTTGATTTTCGGATTTTGGACGGGATCCCTTGCCTGCATGAACTCTGCTCTGCTTGCCACCCAACGTGGCCGTTTACAGCGCGTCCTTTTGGCCAATGGCATCACGCTGTTGCTGGGCCAGAACCCAACGGTGGAGATCTTGGCTGCCCACTGTTTTTTCCGCGGTGGTAGCCGGGCAGAGCGGCCGCAACAGGCGGGGGTGAGCCACTTGATGGCGGCTGTCCTCACCAAAGGCACGCATCGGCGCAACTCCCAGGCCATTGCTGCTGCGGTGGAATCGCTGGGAGCCTCGCTATCGGTGGACAGTTCTGCCGACTCTTTCGAGGTGAGCCTGCGCTGTGTGGCTGCCGATTTCCCGGAGTTGCTGGATTTGCTTGCGGAGACGCTGCGGGATCCCAGTTTTCCTGAAGAGGAGGTGGCGCGAGAGCAGGGGTTGATGCTGCAAGCCATTCGCGCCCAGCAGGAACGGCCTTTCAGCCTGGCTTTCGATCAGGTGCGACAGGCCCTCTATGGGGATCATCCCTACGCCCTGCCGGGGTTGGGACGGCTGGAGACGGTGGGATCCCTGACCCGCGAGGATTTGGTGGCCTATCACGCGGCCTACTGTCGTCCCAATGGAATGGTGATGGTGGTGATCGGCCCAGAGCCGCCGGAGCAAATGGCTGCCCAGGTGGAAGCGGCTTTGGGGGACTGGGTTGTTCCCGGCCCCTCTCCAGAGGATCGGGATGTTCCCCTGCCCCCTCTGAGGGATCCCCAACTGCTGAGGTTGCCCCAGCCCACTCAGCAGACAACAATCTTGATTGGGTTTCGCGGATCCCCTGCTGCTTCTGCGGATTATCCGGCCCTGAAGTTGCTGGCCACCTACTTGGGGAGCGGTCTGTCCAGCCGTCTGTTCGTGGAACTGCGGGAGCGCTGTGGCCTGGCCTATGAGGTCTCGGCTTTTTTTGCCACCCGTCGGGATCCCGCCCCTTTTGGGGTTTACATGGGCACTGCGGCAGAGAATACTCAGGTGGCCCTGGAGCGCCTACAAGCAGAAATCCACCGTCTGCAGGCCAATCCCCTCGATCCGGCGGAGGTGGAAATGGCGCAGCGCAAACTTCTGGGCCAATACGCCCTCAGCAAACAAACCAATGCCCAGGTGGCCCAACTGGTGGGCTGGTACGAGATTTTGGGCTTGGGCATGGAGTTTGACCGGCAGTATTTGCAGAGGGTCAGGCAGCTCACCCCAGAGCAGCTCCACCAAGCCGCAAAGACCTACCTGACCCCCCCGGCCATTGCTCTGGTGGGGCCGGAAGCCGCCTTGGCAGA